>JAFMJU010000187.1 GCA_017853285.1 Gemmataceae bacterium | reverse complement strand
GCATTGGAGAAGAAGGGCCACCGGGGTAGCCGGGGCTCGTGCCAGCTCCGGGCGTTGTTGGCTTGGGGGAAATCGGACCCCCCGGGTAGCCGGGGCTCGTGCCGTTGCCGGGGGTCGTCGGCATTGGGGAGATGGGACCACCGGGGTAGCCAGGGCTCGTGCCGGCTCCGGGCGTCGTTGGTTTGGGGGAAATCGGACCTCCCGGGTAGCCGGGGCTGGTGCCGCTGCCTGGGGTGGTCGGCATTGGGGAAATGGGACCACCGGGGTAGCCGGGGCTCGTGCCGGCACCGGGCGTCGTTGGTTTGGGGGAAATCGGACCTCCCGGGTAGCCGGGGCTCGTGCCGCTGCCGGGGGTCGTCGGCATCGGGGAGATGGGACCACCGGGGTAGCCGGGAAGTGTACCACCCCCACCTGCTGAAGGGGGCTTTGGCGAGGTGGGACCACCGGAACCGGGTGAAGGACTGCCAGGAGGGGTTCCCGGGGCGGGAGAAACCGGCCCGGATTGGAAAAACAGGAGTTGGGAGAGGAACAAGGAGGAAAACATCGTTCGGCACTCCGCAAAACGGGCCGGGTCAGGTGCTCACCAAGGATATCGGTGTATTATTACCGTCTTTTTCAATTCAAGTACAGAAAATATTACTTCTAATTATTTATTATCAAGGTATATCTTTAATTACTATACCTTCAGGACTTCCTCCAAGTGAAGAAGCCCTGAAGGAACCCTTATCCCATTTCCTACGGTCTAACGGCCCTCTTGTTTTTCCCGAGGCTTTTCCCCGTCTTTCCCTTCCGATTCCTTTTTGGGTTTTTGCCGGCGGGGTGTCACTCCGGGCTTGGGCTGTTCCTTGCCAGGTTGCATGGCCGCAACCCACGAAGGTGCCAGGAGGCCAGCTGCAGCCAAGCCCGCCAACTTGCGACGGGCGGCGGAATCCGAACCGGTACCGTCTTCCACGGCGAGAGGGAGTTTCTTTTCCCGAGCCAGAACCGGGGAGTCGGCCCGTGAATCACCCAATGTTCCGATGGCTGCCCACAGGGGATCTTCCGGTTTGGTGCTCGGCGCATCGGATGGGATCTGGGTGGCAATGAGGTGGGTTTCGGGCTGCCCAGGGACAAAGAGGTGCGCCAGGGATTGGCCACGGTCCTCGGAGGATGGGCCTTGGGACCTTGCCCCATCGTTGGCCTTTTTCGGCGCCATGACGCCGGGCAACTTGGAAGCGTTCTGGCCAATGACCTTGAGGGCGGCAGAGGCGGCGGCATCCACCTGCTTCAAGGCGGAAGTGGCCGCGTCGCCGACCACCTTGCCGATAGTGTCGCGCACAGCCGGCAGCAGGGTGGCATTGGCCAACTGACGGGCCGGCGCAAGCGACGCCGAAAGCAGGCGCTCGGCCTTGGGCAAGGTACGGACCAGATACTCCCCGGTTCGGACCAAGGCCTGGGCCACATCCCCGGTGATGGTGATGACCGACCGGAATGACTGCTGGAAATTGCCGGAGTTCAGCAAGTTTGCAAGGGCGGAGCCATCACCCTGTTTCGCCCCGTCGGATGTTGTCGCAACCAGTAGCAAAGTGGTCAGGCTTTGGGTTAGTTGGGCACCCACCGAGGCCAAGTCGGCTCCGAAGCCGGAAGTGAGCCCGGCCAGCGTCTGGACCAGGGTGGAATTGGCCACTGAGGAAACGACAGCGGACGAGGCGACTACTGAAGATTCGCCGCCACCAGGGTTTCCGGTGCCCCCGGTACCACCTGTGCCACCACCATTGTTGCCGGTTCCCCCGGTACCGCCGGAATTCCCGCGATCGGGACGGAAGTCGAGCACGAGTTGGAGGCCCTCCTTGGGAACCTCGCCGACCGGAATGTTGCCGGCGACGGACTGCCCGCGGACAGAAACGGCCGGATTGACGGTGGAGCCATCCTTGGTGAGCATCGTGGCGCCAGCCATGACGCGGCCTCCGCCGACGCCGAGCAATTGCATCTGGAACTGGCCAGCGGCGGCATTTGGGACCACCACAAGGTCGAGAGCGCCACGGGAGCTGACGGAGGCGGCGGTGTTCTCCATGATGGTGCCGCCACCGGTGGTCTGGCCGATCTGCCGGCCGGATGGATCCTCGGCAACAAAGTCAACGGGGTCGAGGAAGATCAGGAGGACATTCCCGGAAGGCAGGCCGTTGGCGGCGATGTAGCTGGCGACCAAGTCGCGGGCGATCTGTTCCTGGACATTGTAAATATCCGAAGGATTTTGCATCGCGGAGATGCGCTGGATGAAGGCGCGGTTGAACTCATCGGAAATGGCGCGGAGGGCGTCGGCATCGATCGGGCGCTCGCCCGAAACAGACTCAGTGACTGAAATGTTGAACTGGTAGGCGCCGATGCCCTGGGCGGGAGAATCCACCCTCACAAAAACATCCTGGCCGGCTGTGACGGGGAAGGACAGGTTGAGGGTCTGCGATCCGGTGGCCGAGGCGATCTGAACCATCTGGCCATCGAGGCTGGTGTAAACACGGACCCTGGCGGACGTCCCCAATTCAGTCGACGCCTCCAGCCCGAGTGTCGCGGTGCCCGACTTGGCTGGGATCACCCTGAAATAATCATTGTCGGAATCATGTCCGAGCCCGCCGGAACCGGTGGTGACCCCGGAATCATCAGGGAAGAGGGCGGAAGCCATGTCCAGGGTATCGCCATGATCATCGGCCACATCTGGGATGTCATCGATCCGCAGGACATAAGCTCCCTCGGATGATCCGAAGCCGGCGGCCTCGATGTAGTACACCTGGCCCGCCAGGAAGCGCAGGTCCACGCGGCTGTCCGAGGATCCACCAAAGTCATCATTGGCAGCAATGACCCGACCGTCGGCATCATACACCGTGACCGCAGGGTCGAAATCGTCCACGCCGGCAAGGGTGATACGCACGCGACCATCGGCCTGGGCGACCACCTGGAACCAGTCGTTGTCGAAGGCGATGTTGATCTCACCCTGAACCTCCGGCGACCGGTTGGCCTCGTCCAACTCGAGTTCGTAAGCAAAATCGTCCGAACCGCCGAAATCATCGGCGACCACGGTGCTGGACAGGAGATAGTCGCCCAGAGTACGGCCGAGGCTGGCGGCCTGCAGGTAGAGAACATCTCCGGCCGAAACTTCGACCGAGACCTCGGCCAGACGGCCACCACCCAGCCTGCTGCTGCTGCCGACAATAGCCAGTGAATCATCCAGCACGAACAGGTAGGGATCCACACCGCTTGGATCCCCATCGGGTTCCATGCGGAAAGTGACGAGGCCATCCCTGTCCGCCTTGAAGGTGAACCAGTCGTTGTCGGTGCCGGTGCCCAGTCGGCCCTGCTGCGAGAAGATATTGTTTTCAACCGCGAGTTCCTGGGCACTGCCCGGGGTGTCGCCGAAGTCGTCGGTAGAGAGGGACCAAGCCACCTGGTAGGCCCCGGTATTGCCGACGGCGCTGCCCGCCTGGATGAAGACGGGAACGCCGGCCTTGACCTTGACCTGAGCCAGGGAGTTCACGCCCACGCCGGAATCGTTGTCCTGGACAAGGACCTTGCCCTGGGCATCCATCAGGCGCAATTGCGGGTTCAGGCCGCTACCGACCACCCGTTCCAGGGAAACCGTGAGGAAACCGTCATCCTGGGGCGTGTAGACGAACAGGTCCCGGTCGCCGGTGGATTCGATCTCTCCAGGTTGCGTTCCGGCCAGGCCGGAATCGAGGGACCGCGGGTTGGCCAGGTCGTTGCCATAATCATCCGCCACCGGAGGCAGCATGAGGGCCTTGAGCAGGTATTTGCCCGTCGTGTTACCAAACCCGGTGGCCCGGATCTCAAGCGTCTCCCCGGCTTGGACCTCCAGGACCAGACGGCTGGCGGTGGAGGACCGGATATTGTCGTTCACCTGCCAGGTGGAGGCGGTGGATGCCTTTGCGTAGAGGATTGTGTCGAGGTTTCCAGTGCCAGCGGAGGCAAGGTCTAGCTGCAGGGTTCCGGAGGCAGCCACAACCATTGTGAAATAGTCGACATCGCCCGCAGTCTCGATGGCTCCCTCGAAAGATGCGAGGCCTTCAGAATCCAGGGTGAGGGTGGTGGACTTGTCGCGGGAATCCCCCACATCATCGGGAATCCCCTGGTCGGGTTTTTGGAAGGGCCTGAACTCCAGGGTGTATTGCCCCATGGTGTCTGACAGGCCCTGAACCCGGAAGAAGACCTGATCGCCGGCGGAGAGGACCCGGGAGATGAAGGCATCGACCCCCTGGCCACCGGCCTCGTCACCGGCGATGAGTTTGCCGTTGGCGTCGAGGAGGTCGAGCCGCGGATCGAGGCCGCCTGCAGCCTTGACCAAGATTTCAAACCGATCGTTGGATGGGACCGTCAGCCGGAACAGGTCGATATCATCGACCCGAGTGATGGCCCCCTGCACAGAGACTTTCCCATCGACCGGGTTGAGCAGGGATCCAGGATCCTTGAGGGCGAGGCGGAGGGAATCGGCGTAGTCATCGCCGGCAGCGATTCTGTCGGGATTGACAACGACCTCGTAGGCGCCAGCCGCACCACCGGGCTTACCACCCACCAGAACGAAGACCGTCTGGCCGGCCTCCAGCGTGAGGCTGAGGAGGGCGGTGGTACCTTGCCCGGCGTTGTCGTTGAACCCGAGCTGCGTTCCATCGGCGGTGACGATGGTGATGCGGGGATCGAGTCGGCCGGAGCCAGCCTTCGCCTGGAAAATGAAATCCCCGGTCTGATCGGCGGTGAAGCGATAGGCGTCCACATCGCCTTCGAACTGTACCTGACCGATCACCGGAACAGCCAGATCGAGGTCCTTCCGGGCCTGGGCCGGTTGATCAGGCTGGTCGTCGGCCAACTGGCGCAACTGAAGCTTGTAACGCCCGGTGGTGCCATTTTCCCCAGAAATCCGGACGAAGTAGTTCTGGCCCGGCTGGACCTCCAGGCTCGCCAACTGTCGGAATTGGGCGTCCATGGTGCCCGTGGCCACCAGGCTTCCCGCCTGGTCCAGAATCTCGACGCGCGAGGCGAACACAGCGCCGCGCGGGTCGAGGCGCACGAGGAGCCGCCCCTCGATGGTGGTCTCGACGGCCAGCAAATCGACATCGCCGGCCAACTGGATCGCGCCGTCCAGGTTGAGGCCGGCGGCGTCCGGTGTCACCTTTCGTGCCAGAGTGAGGATGGAGGTTTCCTCATCCTCCGACACGGCCAACAAGTACGACTGATCTGAATCGGACCGGGAATCGATGCGGATAAAGATATCCCTCCCGCCCTCGGCGGTGAGTTCCCATAGGCCCGGCGTTGCGGTTTCGACCAGCTTGCCAGTCTCGTTGCCATCGGCCCCGAGAATGGACAGGCGGGCCAGTGGGATGGAAGATCCGGATTGGAGCCGGATGAGCAGGCGGCCATCCGCGGGCATCGACACCTTGAAAATGTCGGTGTCGGCAGCGTTTTCCAGGACGCCTCGTTGCTCGCCCACACCCTTGGCCAACTTGACCACCGTGGCCCCCTGGAGGGTGCCGGCGTGGTCATCGCTGGCGCCGACTCCGGCGGTTGTCAGCGTGGAGGCGGCCAGATAATCACCCACCATGGTGGCCGTTTCGGTTCCGCCACCCCGGACGGCAAGGTAATAGGTCTGGCCGGCCACTACCCCGAAGCGGACATTGGCCACGCCCTCGCCAGGACGCGCCGCCAGGAAGGCCAGCGACACGAGGTTGGAGTTGTAGGCGTCGACAGCGGGCTGGAGGCGAGAGCCCGGGGCGGCGGCGATTCTGACCGAAAATTGACCGCTGGCCGGGGCGGTGAAGCGGAACCAGTCCACATCGCCCGGGGAATCGACCTTGCCACGGGCATTGATCACACCGGCGGAACTGGCGGCCACCAGGGTGGCCGAGTTTGGATCAGAGCCGACATCATCGAGGAAGCGTTCGCCCGTGACGGCCGACAACGAGTAGGCACCGGTGCCAGCCAGTCGGCTGTCGATGCGGATGAAGAATTTCTGGCCCGCCTCGACATTGAAGCGGACCTCGCTGTCGGTTCCCAACGCGTTGTCGGAAATGCCTATTGGCTCACCCTTTTCATCCAGGACCGTGAGGGTGTTGCGGGCCGTGAATGCGGACGAGACCGACAGGCGCATGCCGCCCGCGACGGGAGCCACGAGGGAGAACCAGTCGGTGTCGGTGGTGGAACCGAGGGCGCCGGAGTAATTTCCGGCCCCCGCCGGGTCGAGCCTCAACGGGAACGCATTCGACTGCAGCGTGGAGACATCGAAAGCCTTGGTGAGCAATATGGGCGGGCTGGGGTTTCCGGCGAGGTCGGTGACCGTGTTGGCGGCCAGCTTGATGCTGTAGACGCCTTCCGCGGCGGGGCGCATGCGGAAGCGGAAAGCGGTTCCCTCGAGCGTGAGGTTCTCGAGGGTGAGGCCGGGGCTGACGGTGAGTTTGTCGAGACCGAAGCCGTTGACGGGTTCGCCGAAATCGATCACCAACTCCTGCGCCCCAAGATTCAGGGGATCCACACCCGGAGTGACCACGGGAACCGGGGCGGTGGAATCGAAATGGAAGGTGACGGCACCCTCCAGCCTGGCCTCGTTGCCGGCCACATCGAGCGCAACCAGGTCCACCGTGTAGGTGCGACCATCGGTGAGCGAACCCACGAGGAGAGGCAGGCTCCAGGTGCCGGTTCCTGAGGCGCGGTTGAACACCGGCTCGGACGAGGCGACAAAGACGCCATCGCGCAACCAAAGACCGGAGGAATCGCGCACCGCGACAAGCACGGCGTCGACGGCGCTGCCACCATCGGCCCCAGCGGAACCCTTCAGGGCACCGGGCCAACTCTTGAGACTGTAATGACCGCCGTCCTGCGGGAAGGCCACGGCGACCGTGGGAGCCGCGGTATCGATGGTGAACTTGAAGGTGGCCTTTTTGCCGGTGTTGCCCGCGATATCCGTCGCGGTCACCTCGGCGATTTGCTTGCCGTCGGCCAAAGGTTCGGTGGCGGTGTAGGACCACTTGCCCGCCACCACCGGCACCTGGGTGGTGACACCTCCCAGGGTGACTGTGATCACGGATCCCTCCTCAGCGGTGCCGCGCAGCGTGGGAAGGTTATCCGATGTGATGCCATCGCCGGCGGAACGGCCGGTGTCGAGCTCCAGGGTGATGTCCGCTGGGGCGGCGGGGGCGGCGGTGTCGATGAACAGTTCCAGTGAACCGGCATCGGACTGGTTGCCTGCCAGGTCCACCGTGACGGCGGTGATCTCATGCCGTCCCTGGGCGAGGGCCTTCTTGACCGGGAGATTCCATTTGCCTTCCGGAGTGACGGTCACCTGACCCAGCAGGGCACCGTTGTCCCGAACCACGACCACAGTACCAGGTTGGGCGGAACCGGTCAGATCGGGCGTGTTATCCCTGGAAACGCCATCGGTGGGGCTGGAGCCGGAATCGTCCACCGGATGGTTGATGACCGGGGCATCCGGCCGGGTGGTGTCAATCGTCAGCAGACGGCTGACGGAGCGTTTGCCCTCATTGCCGGCGGTGTCCCTGGCGTAGACCTCGATGGTGTGTGAGCCCTCCGCAAGGGCGGTGTCGATGGGGAGCAGGAACTTGCGATCGGATCCCACCAAAGCCTGGGCGGTCTCGACACCATCGACCAAGAGGGTGACGAGGGAGCCCGCCTCG
>JAFMJU010000186.1 GCA_017853285.1 Gemmataceae bacterium | reverse complement strand
GCGAACTGGGTGGCGATCGCACGCAAGCTCGACCCAGCCTTGTGGAACGCCATGCGGCCGGTTCTGCTGCGGGCCCTGGGCCGTTGCCCCGACCCGGACATGGCGCTCAATGCCCTGGACCGTCTGGTCGAACCCGGGCATGAATCCCGCCTCCACCAGATCGCCGGCCTGATGGACCAACGCGGCCGCCCCTTGGAATCCCTGGTCATCCTGCTGGGGACCAGTGCCTGGCAGGGGGATTTGCTTGCCCGCCATCCAGCATTCCTGGGTCGTTTCCGTCCACCCGTAGGCCCGCGCAGGTCTCCCTCCCGCGAGGAACTGGAAAGCGAGCTGCGTCTGGAGCTGGAGCGGCATTCCGGCTCCCGCCCCCAGGATGACGCCGCAAGGTTGGGCGCTTTTCGCCGTTTCCGCCTGTCCCACCTGCTTAGGGTGGGTATCAATGATGTTCTCAGGGAACGCCCCCTCGAGGAAATCACCCGCGATCTGAGCCGCGTCGCCGATGCCTCCATCCAGTTGGCTTGGGAACAGGCTTGGCGCGCCATCTCCACACGGTTTGGTGCCCCGATCGCGCCCGATGGCGCCAGGGTGCGCGGCTGTTGCCTGGCTTTCGGCAAACTGGGCGGGGAGGAACTCAACTACTCCAGCGACATAGACCTCATGTTCCTGTTCGACCGGGAGGGACTCACCGAGGGGGGCCGCATGCGCCTCACCGCCGGCGAGTTTTTCGCCCGCCTGGCGGCCGAGGTGGTTCGGTTGCTGTCGGCTCCCAGCGACGCCGGGGCTGGCTACCGCGTGGATCTGCGCCTGCGTCCCGACGGCAGCCGCGGGCCGGTGGCCCGGGACCTGATGGCTACCATGGCCTACTACGATTCGATGGGCCGCACCTGGGAGCGCCAGGCCCTGATCAAGGTCCGTCCCGTCGCCGGCGATTCCGGTCTGGGACGGGAGTTTCTCAAAGCGATCGAGCCTTTCGTTTATCGCAAATATCTATCCTTTGCCGAGATCAACGAGATCAAGGCCCTCAAGCGCCGCATCGAGAACCGGGCCAAATCCACGGGCGGCGAGGACCTCGATGTCAAAACCGGCCGGGGCGGTATCCGCGATATCGAGTACACCGTGCAATTCCTCCAGTTGGCCAACGGCGGCGACCTGCCGGCGCTGCGCTTGCGCGGCACCTTGCCGGCCCTGCTCGGACTCGAGCGGGCCGGCTGCCTCACCGATCAGGAATTCAGGCTCCTCGAGCAGTCTTACCGTTTCCTCCGCAAGATCGAGCACCGCCTGCAGATGCTGTTCGACCTGCAGGTCCACCGCTTGCCCGAGGCGGGGGATGGCCTGGAACGCCTGGCCCGTCGGATGGGGTTTGTTCCCCTGGAGGATGGCACCACCCCGGCCGCAGCTTTCCTGGCGCAGTTCCGGGCCTGCACCGGGCCCACCCGGGCCATCCTCGATCACCTGCTGCATATGTCCTTTGCCGACGAGGGCCAGGCGGAGCCCGAGACCGACCTGGTGCTCGATCCCGACACCGATCCGTCGGAGGCCGAGCGAGTGCTCCGCGGGCATGGGTTTGCCGATACCGCCAGGGCGCTTGCCAATCTCGCCCTGTTGGCCCGCGAGCCGGTGCCATTCCTCAGCGCCAGGCGATGCCGGCACTTTTTGGCCAGTATCGCCCCGCAATTGTTGAAGGCGTTGTCGACAACTCCCGATCCAGACATGGCGCTGGCCAATTTGGAGCGCGTCACAGCCAGCCTCGGTGCCCGCGGTGAGCTGTACGAGCTTTTCCGCCTGCATCCGCCGTCGTTGAGGCTGATGGTGGACCTGTGTGCCTGGAGCCAGTTCCTCAGCGAGATATTGGTCACCAATCCCGGCATGGCCGATGAGTTGCTCGACGCGTTGGTGCTCGACCAACCCCCCTCGCGCGCGACGCTCGACAGTGAAATCTCCATCCTGCTCAAGGGGGCCGAAGATCCGGACACCATCCTCCGCAGTTTCCAGGACAAGGAATTCCTGCGCGTGGGTGTTCGCGACATTTTGGGAAAGGATGATTCCCGGGCCACCTCCCTGGCCCTCACGGAAATCGCCGAATCGATTTTGGTCACCCTGGCTGACCGTGCCACGGCCCTGTTGGAGGCCAGATCAGGTACTCCGGTGCTTTTGGAGGGGCCGCACGCCGGCCAACCCTGCCGTTGGGCCATCGTGGCCATGGGCCGTCTGGGTGCCCGTGAAATGAGCTATCACAGCGACCTCGACTTGGTCATCCTCTACGAGGGGCCGGGCCGGTACGCCTGGGAGGGTGGTTCCACTTTCGGGCCGTCCGCCGATTGCCACCAGCATTTCACCGAGTTGGCCCAGCGGATCATCCAATTGGCCTCAAAGCCCACCGGTGCGGTAGGTGGACGCCTTTATTCCATCGACATGCGGTTGCGCCCCACCGGCCGATCGGGCGCCCTGGTGGTGAGTTTGCCGGAGTTCGCCCGGTACCACGGCGAGGGCGGCGGGGCGCAGCTTTGGGAAAGGATCGCGCTCACGCGTGCCCGCGTGGTGCATGGTGAGCCGTTGTTTGTGGAGGAGGTTCGGTCGGTGTTGGCCCAGGTGGCCAGGGCCCCTTGGCCCCCGGAAGGTGTCCGCGAGGCGGTCGCCATGCGCCATCGTCTGGAGGCCAGTCGGACTGACCGGGATCTCAAGCGCGGACCAGGCGGGCTGGCCGACATCGAATTCATCGCCTCGGTCCTGCAATGCCAAAATGCCACGGCGCTGGGCGGATGCATCGAGCCCAACACCATGGAGGCCCTCAACCATTTGGAACGGGCCGGATTGATCAGCGTCGTTCAGGCGGCCCAGTTGCGCGAGGCCCACGCCTTCATGGACCGTTGCCTGATGAGGATGCGGGTCACGCACAATCGGGCGCTGGATGAATTGCCTGCCGACCCGATCGAGGTGGAGAAGCTGCGCCGGCGCCTGGGCCCGGATGCCCCGGCCGATTTGGTCGGCCACCTCGCCAACCTCAGGGAAAGGACCAGAACCCTGTTCAGCCGGTTGATCGGCTGACCCGTGCGCCGCGTCAGAGGATTCCTTCCAGCGGGCTTCCCTCCGGCCAGAAATCGGTGGGCCGGTTTTCCCGGTCGTTGAACATCAGGGGGCCCTTCAGCCCCAGTGCGGTGAAAACGGTCGCGGCGATATCTTCCGGCCCGCAGGGCTTGTCGGAGGGATAAGCTCCCACCCGGTCGGTGGAACCGTGCACCCGCCCGCCCCGCACGCCGCCGCCCGCCATCAGCACGCTCATCGCGTGGGTCCAGTGGTCGCGGCCGGCACCGTTCACACCGCCCGAGCGCACATCCCCGATCTTCGGATGCCTGCCCATCTCGCTCGTCACCAGAACCAGGGTGCTTTCCAGCAGCCCGCGCGATTCCAGGTCATCCAGCAGGGCGCTGAAGCCAAGGTCGAATTCCGGCAGTAGCCAATCCTTCAGGCATTGGAAGTTGTTGCCGTGCGTGTCCCAGCCACCCCCGCTGGCGCATTTCAATTTGTCGCTTTTTTTCAGGTCCCCGCGCCAGTACACGCTCACGAAGGGAACCCCGGACTCCACCAACCGACGGGCCAGCAGCAGCGACGAGCCGTTCACCGTTTCGCCGTAACGGTCCTTCAGGGCCTTGGTTTCGCCGGATAGGTCAAAGGCGCTACGGGCCTTGGGCGAGGAAAGCAGCTCATAGGCCCGCCGCGCCTGCAGGTCCAGGTCTGTGCCCAATCCATCCAGCGAGCGGGGCAAGGCGTCCAGGGCGCGTGCCAGCGATTGGCGGTGGTCCAGACGCTCCGTGGGTAAATCGCCGGCCAGGGTCAGCGATGGAACGCTGAAGTCTTCCGGCTTCGGATGGTCGGCGATCAGATAAAACGGGTCGTGCAGGTGGCCCAGCCGCGCGGCGAATTGACCCGGTCTGGTGAATTCCGGAGCGCCGGGTTTTTCCGGCAGGGCGATAGTGGCGGGCAAGGGGCTCTGGCGCGGCAGGGCCCTGCCTGCCAGGCACGCCATCGAGGGCCAGTCAGTGGGCTCTGGCTTCCGGTTGTTGCCCAGTGTCAGGAAAGTGGTGTCCGGCGCGTGGCCGGTCTGGTTGTAGTAGTAGCCGGCGTGGTGGTCGCCTGTCAGGTCGCGCTTGCGCATGCCCAGCGATCGCACCAACGCGACCTGGTGCATCCGCTTCGCCAGGCCTGGCAAGTGCTCGCAAACCTGAATCCCCGGCACACTGGTGCTCACCGGCCGGAAGGGCCCTCGGTATTCCGAGGGCGAGTCTGGTTTCATGTCCCAGGTGTCGATGTGCGATGCGCCGCCCGAAAGCCAGAACAGGATGACCGATTTGGCCTTCCCCCCCGCGGTTGCAGCCAGCGGGCGGGCCAAGCCCGGGGCCATCCCGGCGGTACCCAGGCCGGCTTGCAGGAACACCCTCCGGTCCAGGGCGAATCGCAGCTTGTCGTGGGGCCTCGCCATGCGGCATTCCAAAACGGGAATCAGGAAAAAATCGAGGGGTAGCCAAGCATCCGTGTCCAGGCGGGCCCCAAGTCGGCCCGCAGTCGGAGCCGTTGGGTGTCCAGCAGCGTCTGCCAGATCTGGCCCAGCAGGTGCTGGTTGGTCACGGGTGGCCCGGAGGGCCGGCCTCCGTCGCGGGTCGATTGTCCATGCACACCGCCCCGTGGCACCCCGGCTCCCGCAAGCAGCAGCGGACCCAGATCGCCCCAGTGGTCCCGGCCGCCCTTGTCATTCACCTTGGGTGTGCGCCCCATTTCGCCGCACACCACCACCAGTGTGCGATCCAGCAACCCGCGCTCCCCCATGTCGTCCAGCAGCACGCTCAGCGCGTGGTCCAGCGGAGGGGCAAGCCAGTTCATGCCGTCCTTCACCGGGGCGTTGTTCACATCGGCATGCATGTCCCAGACGAAGGCGGTGTTCACCGTCACCAGCCCGGCGCCGTTTTCTATCAGCCTCCGCCCCAGCAGCAGTAGTTTGCCCAGCGATCGCACATGTTCCTTGTAGAAGTTGTGGTTGTTCAGCTTGGTGCCGATGGACGCCTCGCTAACCAGCCCGGCGGTGTCGTAGCGGGCGATCATCCGGTCCGGTTCCTGGTCCAACCGAAACGCTTTTCCGGAGTTGGCCAAAAGCACCCGCAGCGCGCGCTCCCGGGGACCCTCCGCTCCCGCCAGCGCGTCCATCCCGGCCCTGGTTTCATCCAGCCTTTTCAGCAGGCTGTTCCTGTCGCCCCATAGGTCGGGTGGCATGCGCAGGGTCATGTTGGCCAACGCGGGCCCGGTGCCCCCGGGGATGAAAGGCGCTGTCGATCGCGCGAACGGCCCGGTGGCGGTTTGCAACTCGGGCAAACCGAAGTCCGGGGGCGGCACGCGTTTCTCGCCCACGGCGACAGGCATCAGATGCATGCTGCTCGGCAAGGCCGTGAGAGGGTTTTGGGGGCCGGCGATCGAGTTGTACGCCGCTCCCAGGCTGCCCATCAGGGATTGTTGGCTGACCAATGGCTTCAGGTCGTGGTTGCCGTCACCGGGCACATACGATCGCACCACGCAAAAACGGTCGGCCCGCTCCGCCAGTTTGGGAAAATGCGATCCGAATCGAACCCCCGGCAGCCGTGTGGGCAAGTGGCCGGTCACGGTGCGGATATCCGCGGGAGCGTCCGGTTTGGGATCCCAGAATTCGTATTGGCTCGGACCGCCATGCAGGAAGATGAGAAGGACCGATCGATCCCGCAACGCCTCCCGCCGGTCCCCATCCCCAGCCCTCGCGAGCGCGCCAAGGCCCGGCGAGGTCATTCCACCAGCAAGGAAGGGCAGGCCAACCTGCAGGAAGCCGCGGCGGTGGGTTTTGTGGCCTTGCGATACCGGCATGGAGGATGTCCGGTCAGTTGGAGGTTCCAAATCGGGCAGAATGCCAAAGGCGGGCCTCAGAAGATTAACCCTTATTCAGTTCAAATGCCAGCAAAATCGCTGGAAAGCCAACCGGCGCGATTGCGGGTCGGAGGAGAACAGTGGATATCAGCTGATTATTTTTACGGGCCCATCCCAGGCCGGTACCCGGGGCGTGCCAAGGCCATTGGTGACGATCATGATGGCGGTGACATCCCGTAAACAGGGTTCCAACCGCTCCGTTTGCCTTTCCACGGCAGACCATGCGGGAAATCAACAAAAGCTTGGTAAAAATGGGGTGGCGCCCTGCCCAAGTTTTGGCGCCCGGCTGGGTTGGGGGGTGGCGATGTTCTGGTTGCAGGTCCTCTTGGTGGTGGTGCTGGCAATCGGCTTGCCCTTGGCCCTGTTCGTCTTCCTCCGCAAAAAGCAGTTGTCTACCTCGCCCACCCATGGATGGGCCTTGCGGGTCGAACAACTGGAAAGGGATTTGCGTCGGGCGCTCGCCACAGCGGAATACCAGGTCAAAAACGCCAACGCCGAACATGCCCGCACTATCACCCGGGACAGGGCCGAGGCCCTGAAAAAACACCTGTCCGGACTGGAACTGGACCTCCTGCTGACGGCCCAGGGGATCGGGCCTTCCATCCTGGAAAGTCTAAGGTCGGCCGGTTTCCGTGATGTGGGGTCGGTAGCTGGGGCTTTCAGCCTGCAGGGTGTACCCGGCATCGGTCCGGAGCGGGAGAAAACCCTCAGGGCCACCGCCAAAAAAATCGCCGATTCAGCCACCCGCGATTTCAACAGGGGCATCGGACCAGAAGCGGCCAAGGAGCGTGAGCGCGAGGCCCGCGCCACCAGCGAGTTCGAGTGCGCCATGGTCGAGCCCCGCCGCACCATCGCCGCTTTCCGGCGGGCCCTGGAAAATCTCGGGCCCAAGTTGGCTTTGGCTCACCAGAATGGCTCCGGTCTCCTGTTCAGCCTGCGCCAGCCAGCCATGCTGTCACCCGACATTCTCGATGCGCCACTCCCCACCATCGATGAATTCATGGGCTGGCCGGTTGAACCGGTGCCAATGCCGCCATCGCAGGCCCCGGTTCCGCTGCCGGAACCTCCCCGGGAAAAACCCGGCAAGGCCCAACCAGCCGGCGAGGACTCGGGCGACGAGTTCTTGAAGCCCCGCAACAATCGCCCCCAGGCCCCGCCCTCGGCACCGGAAAAAAAGCCGGAGGACCCTTTCGATCCTTTCGCCGAACCCGATTCCCCGCCCGCAAAATCCAAGGCACCCGCTTCCCCGGCCCCTACGCCGGTTCGGACCCAATCGCCTGGCGAGCAGATGGTCATGTGGTTCGAGGCCATGGTGGACCTCGGTTTGGCCGCGGCAAAATGCGATGGCCGCGTGGTGGAGACCGAGCGCAAGAACCTGCTCACCGCCCTCCGGGAAAGGTTTGCCGGTGAACAGGCCGTCACCACCCATGTCGAGATCGATGCTTGCCTGGCCGGCCGTGAACCGCTTGAGCTCGACGACCTGCGTGAGCGGCTGCTGGTGTTGCCCAGCGACCAGCGCCGGTGGGGCTACCGCCTCTGCTGCAAGGTGATGGGGCCCGCGGCAGACCGCAACACCCGTGAGACCGAGTTCCTCGCCCTGCTCAGGCGCATGCTTGGCCTGAAGGCCGAAACCAACGGAAATATTGATACAAAAGACCCTGAAAGTGTCCTTGAGTTCGATCTCGAGCGCGATGTCACCCCTGACGGCATCCGCCGCCAGAAAAACCTCCTGTGGGACA
>JAFMJU010000185.1 GCA_017853285.1 Gemmataceae bacterium | reverse complement strand
CAGGGTTTCCTTGAATTTGGCGCTGTCGTTCACCACCTTCAGGACCTGATGGTTCCTCACATCGACCAGGGCGGTGGAAGGAGGCACCCCGAAGGCCGAATGAGTCCACACGGCCTGATCACCCTGGTCGTTGAGCACATAGTCGTTCCAGCCAGTCCGATCCGGCGGTGTAAGGCGTTTGGGGGAAACGAAGCTATCGGGCGGGTTCAGCGGCATGCGGTAAAGGTATTGTTCGGTGGGCCTTCCGGGTGAGGCTGTGAAGTAGACCAAGCCTGCCTTTTCATCCACCTTCAGCACCGCCTTGGTATCGAACGCGCCCCGGGTCACCTGGCGGATGGCACCGGTTTGCGAGTTGACCAGGTACAGGTGACGCCAGCCATCGCGCTCGCTGATCCAGGTGAAATGGATACCGTCCTCCAGGAATTCCATCGACTCATCCGCGGCGTCCACCCATGCTTCGTCGCGGTCTTCAAAAACGGATTTCACCACACCGGTTCGCGGATCAGCCAGCAAGACCTGGCAGGTGTTCTGCAAACGGTTGAGGTGGGTGAGGATGACCTGCTTGCCGGTTTTTACCCATTCCATGCGCGGGATGTAGCCCTCGGTGCGGGTATCGCCGGGGACTTTCATCCAGGTTGTGGCCCCCCCCTCGACGGCGACCACGCCGATGCGGCAGAGGGAGTTTTGCTCGCCGGTCTTGGGATAGGCGAAGGTGGAGAGTTTCTGGTACTTACCATCGGTCTGGTTCACCAGGGTGAAGCGTGGCACGCCGCGGGTATCCAGTTGCCAATAGGCGATGGACTTGCTGTCAGGGTTCCAGCGCCAACCGTCGCGGCAGTCGAATTCTTCCTCATAGACCCAATCGAAGGTGCCATTGACGACCTCGTCATCACCCCCCACTTTCCCATCCTGGGTGAGGGGTACGGGTTGGCCCCCGCCGGAAACCTTCTCAACCCACAGGTTGTTGTCGCGCACATAGCCGACGGTTTGGCCGTCGGGTGAGAATTTGGCAAACATGAGCGTGGACGGCTTGGCGTTACCGCCAAGCCGGTTGAGTTTTCCGGAGGCGATCTCCAGCACCCAGTAGTCTCCCCGGGTGTCCTGCCGCCAAACCTTCACGGTGTTGGTGAACACCAAAAGGTGGGTTTGGGCTTTGGAGAAACTGTAGCCGGCCACCCGCAAAGGATCCTTGGCGCCGGTTGGCACCAGCTTTTCGGCGGGCACCAGCGTGGATTTTTCCCCCGTGACCGGGTTGATGCGGATCAGGTCATGGAAGCCCTTGTGATTGACGCTAGGTTCCAACTGGGTGGCGGTGGTGGCATCGAGCCAGCGGGGTGAGCGCTCGAAGCCGGCCTTGAAATCGCCAGTGTGGAAAATGCGATCGATGGTGAGTTTGGAAGGATCCACCTGGGCCATGGCTGGGCAAGCCCAGGCCACCACGATGGCAAGCAGTGTGAACGGACGCGGGCACATGGATTTGGTCCTTGGTTTGAAAACATTGCCAGCCCGAAAAAGACATTCCTTTGGTTTAGCAAACCCGGGCTTATGAAACCCCAATTTTCGCGAATCTTTTGGGGCAGGAAATGAAACTACTGACTGATGCTTGTGTGGCTGGCCATTGCGGGTAAACTGCTAGCTCATTGAATTGCCCGCCTTTGGTTCCCGAGCGGGAGCCGTCCGGATTGATTCGCCTGTTTGTCATTTGGGGAATTGGCATGCGTTTGCATCTGTTGGCGGCGTTTTCCACCGCATTGTTATTCAGTGGAAATGCGATGGCCACCCCGCCTCGGGTTGCCGGTTTTGATCGGTTTCATGGCAAAGGGGAAAACCCCGCCCAGGGCGGGCGTATCCTGCTCACCGAGTTGAACTGCGTGCGCTGCCATACCACGCCAGACCTGCCAGCCTCAGGGGCCAAAAGTGGGCCTGATCTGAGCCAGGTGGGGTCGCGGGTAAGGGTGAGCTGGCTGAAGCAGTATTTGGCTGATCCCCAAAAGGCCAAGCCGGGCACCACCATGCCGCACCTTTTGGGGGGTGCCGACAGCGCCGAGAAGGTGGATCTGCTGGTGCACTATCTGGCCACGACCGGCAAACCCAAGCATGCGCCGATCGATGCCAGGGCCGGGGCGCAGGGCAAGAGTCACTACGAGAATTTGGGATGTGCTTCCTGTCACGGGAAATTGGATGCCAATAGGAAACAAGCACAGTTGCCGGCGGGGGGTGTGCCACTGCCGGATTTGGCGGCCAAATACAGCCTGAATGCTTTGTCGGCTTTTCTGGCAAATCCCCATGAAATTCGCCCGGGTGGGCGCATGCCCTCCCTGCTGACCGGAAACCAACCACGCGAAGTGGCCAATTATTTGCTGGGCGAGCAAAAAATACCGGGCGTCGGCGGCGCGTTACCCATCCGATTCGACTACTACGAAGGCGAATGGGATAAATTGCCCGATTTCAGCAAGCTGACCCCGGCCAAATCCGGCACCTGCAAGGGACTGGACCTGGGTGTGGCCACCCGCAAGAACAATTTCGCCATGCGCTTCAAGGGAGTGTTTCAAGCTGAAAAGGCGGGTCGTTACACCTTCACGGTGGCCAGTGACGATGGTTCCGCCATCTGGGTGAATGGGCAAAAGGTGGTTGCCGTGGACGGCGTCCATCCCAAGCAGTCCGCTTCCGGGCAGGTGCAACTCTCGGCGGGCATTCATGCCGTGGAGGTGCACTATTTCCAGGGAGGTGGCGAATGGGAGCTGGAAGCGGAAGTCCGTGGTGGAGGGATGGGAAGCCTGGCCCTTGAGACCGTCCTGGTGGAAAGCGAGGGCGCTTTGAAGGCTGCCCGCGACGCCAAGGATCCCAATGATCCGGATAATTTGGTTGTCGACGAGGCGAAGGTTTTCAAGGGTAGGAAGCTCTTCGCCAATCTCGGATGTGCCAACTGCCATCGGATGAACGAGGGTGGAAAGGATGTTGTCTCGCAATTGGCCGCAAACCTGGCGAAACCAGTGGGTGAGATCAAAACCGGAGGCTGTCTGGCGGACAAGCCGGCCGACTGGTTGCCCAACTACAGTCTCAGTTCGGTGCAGAAGAAGGCACTGGAGGCTGCCCTAGCTACTCCCAAGGGGCCTTCGGATGCCGAGGGACGCATTCGCGAGACCATGGCCACCTTGAATTGCCTCGCATGCCATCAACGGGGCAAGGAGGGAGGGCCCATCGAGGAATTCAACAGCCTGTTCAAAACCACACAGCCCGAGATGGGCGATGAGGCCCGCGTGCCACCGTGGTTGTTCCTCACCGGGGCCAAGCTCAGGGTTCCGTATCTGGAGAAGATTTTGGCCAACGGCGCCAAAGACAGACCGTACATGCTGACCCGCATGCCTGGCTTTGGTGCCGCTGCCAAGCATCTGGTGGCTGACCTGAAGGAGGCTGACAAGCTGCCGACGGTGCCGGTGGTTCTTGAGAAAGAGCAACCTGCCAAGCTAAAAACTGTGGGCCGTATGCTGAGTGGAGCTTCGGCATTTGGTTGCATCAAATGCCACACCTTCAACGGCAAACGCGCGGAAGGGGTGCAGGGCATCGACATGACCCTGATGACCACACGGCTTGAAAGGGACTGGTTCCACGCCTATGTAGACCGCCCGCAGGAAATACGACCGGGAACCCGTATGCCCACCGCTTTCCGTGATGGAAAGAGCATTTTGGATGATGTCCTGGATGGCACGGCCCGCCAGCAAATCGAGGCGATGTGGGTTTACCTATCCGATGGGAACAAGGCCCGGCCGCCATTGGGGCTGCAGAAACAGTCGATGCTGCTGACCGCGACAACCGAACCGGTGATTTACCGCAATTTCATCGAGGGGGCAGGTGCCCGGGGAATTGGCGTGGGCTACCCCGAGAAAGTGAACCTCGCTTTCGACGCCAACGAATTGAGGTTGGCGCTGGTGTGGCAGGATCAGTTCATGGACGCCGCCAAACACTGGACGGACCGAGGGGTGGGCTTTGAAGGTCCGCTGGGGGATGCGGTGGTCAGCTTTTCAAAGGGGTCTGGAATCGCCAGGCTGAAAGATGCGGCCGACGCTTGGCCGAACCAGACCTCACGGGAGGCTGGGTGGAAGTTCAATGGGTATCGATTGGCTGACAAGGGACGACCTGTTTTCCTGTACAGCGAGGGAGGAACCAAGGTGGAGGATGCCTTCACTCCCTTGGGCGATTCCCGCAAGGGGTTCAGCCGGGTTGTGAACGTCCAGTCACCTGGCGGGGCGTATCTGCGCGTGGCCTTTGGCAAGCTGGAGAAGAAAGGGGCCGACACCTTCGAAATGGATGGTCTGAAAATCAGGTCCGCGGGACTGGTGGAGCGCGGTGAGGGCGACAAGAAGGAGTTGCTGCTCCCCCTGAAGGAGGGGGCCAACATCGTGGAATATGCCTGGTAAGGGCGCAGCTAACCCACCCACTCGAAATATTCTGGAAACGACCGGGAGAGGACGATGAACGGATACAGCAGATGGGCCGCATGGACGCGGGGCGGGGCGGCCGCCTTTTTGGGAATGACTCTGGCATCGGTGGTTACCTTTGCCCAGCCGCCTGTGGCCAAGGAAGGTGACAAGAAGGGGGAGGAATCCGCCAAGGTCGCCCCCAAGGTGGAGAAGGAATCGGATTTCTACAAGATTCTCACCTTCACCACGCCTGCCGGTCAGGTGCTTGAGGCTGGCGCGTTTGAGACCATCCCCGATGGCAGGGTGGCCGTGTCGACCCGCCGCGGCGAGATTTGGATGATTGAAAACGCCTATGATCCGGATCCGAAGAACGCCAAGTTCACACGATTCGCCCACGGGCTGCACGAGGTGCTAGGCCTGGCCTGGAAGGATGGGTGGCTGTATGTGACCCAGCGGCCTGATGTGAGCCGCATCAAGGACACCAATGGCGATGGCAAGGCAGACTTGTTCGAGGTGGTGGACGCCGGGTGGGACATCAATGGCGACTACCACGAATACGCCTTGGGTTCTCGTTTTGACAAGCAAGGCAACATCTGGGTGGCGCTGTGCCTGACTGGGTCATTCGGCTCGGACAGCAAGTTCCGCGGCTGGGGTGGGAAGGTTACCCCTGAGGGCAAGTTTGTGCCCACCACCTCCGGGGTCCGTTCCCCCGGAGGCGTCGGCTTCAACAAGGATGGGGATGTCTTTTACACGGACAACCAGGGGCCGTGGAACGGCACCTGCGGCCTGAAGCAGATGAAGGAAGGCGGCTTTGTGGGCCATCCCGGCGGTTTCAAGTGGTATGAGGATCCCGCGGCGAAGCACTTGGGAAAGAAACCGGTCGAACCCAAATCCAACAGCCGGATGATGACGGAATACGCGCGCATTCCCGAGCTAGTGCCCACCGCGGTGATGTTCCCTTACGGCAAGATGGGGCAGAGCGCCAGTGGCATCGAGTTCGACGGTGCAGAAGGCAAATTCGGTCCGTTCCAAGGGCAGCTCTTTGTTGGGGACCAGACCGCCAGCACGCTGATGCGGGTCTATCTGGAAAAGGTGAACGGCTATTACCAGGGGGCCTGCTTTCCGTTTGTGGAGGGTTTCGGCTCGGGGGTGGTGCCGGTGCGTCAGGGAACGGATGGCTCGATGCTGGTTGGTGGCACCAACCGCGGTTGGGGTTCAAAGGGGCCCAAGCCGTTCTCCGTGGAGCGCCTGGTGTGGACCGGGAAAACGCCTTTTGAAATCCATGAAATGCGGGCCAAACCCGACGGCTTCGAGCTGACCTTCACCGAACCGGTGGACCCGGAAACAGCGGGCAAGGTGGAGAACTACAAGCTGAAAACCTTCACCTACATCTACCGCGCCGATTACGGGAGCCCCGAGGTGGACCAGACCACGGCCAAAGTGAAGTCGGTCACCGTGGGGGCCGATGGCAAGAGCGCGCGGCTTGTGGTGGACGGACTGCAGGTGGGGCACCTGCATGACCTGAGTTGCCCGGAGGTTTTGTCCAAAACCGGCCGCAAGCTGCTGCACCCGCAGGCCTATTACACGCTGAATTTCATCCCGAAGCCTTGAGCTGGGTCTCCAGGGCGTGGCGGTTACGCCGCCATGCCCGGCCCTCGTCGATGAATTCGACCTCCATGGCGCCTGTGCGCTCGAAAACAGTTCGGGCCAGGCGCCAGTCCGGTTTTCCCAGCAAGCGCACCTTGGTGAGCCCTGCGAGCGCGGGGCAGGGTTTGCTGGCCAACATGCCAGCGGCATGGTCACTGAGGGCCAGGGTTTTCAGGCCCGATTTGGGGCGGGTCCGGAGAATGCGGAGGATCTTTTCCTCCAGGGGGGATGCGGAGAAATCGATTTCCTCCAGAGCCGGTAAGGCGCCCTCTTCCCACAATGCCTCAATCGCCTCAGGGCCGAGGTAATTGCCCCCCAGCGCCAGGAATCGCAGCTTGGGGCAAGCGGATATGGCCATCAATCCAGGTCCACCCACCCGGTTTCGAGAAAGATCTAGCCGGGTCAGTTGACCGCCGATGGGGCCTTCTTCCAGCAAGGACTTCATCCCGCCATCGGTGACCCGGTTTCGGGCCAGATGGAGTTTTTCCAGCGCGCCCCAGTGGGTTGAGTGGGCAAGCAACTGGATATGCTGGGTTTCCAAGTCGTTTCCGGACAGGTCGAGCTCCCGGACGCCCTCCACGCCGGCACCTCCTTGAAGCAAGTGCTGGCCTTCGGTGGCCACCCTGCCGTGGGCTAGACCCAAACGTTCCAAATGGAGGCCCCGATTGAGGGCCAAACTGAGGTGGCCATCCACCCCCAGCGGCAACCCGGCAAGTTCCAGGTGGCGTAACTGCCCTGCATAGGGGCCGGTTTGGAATTTGGGGAAAAGGGCATGGAGGGCCGGACCGGCTGGAAAGGAGGCTGGAAGGACAACGCGCAATTCCTCCAGAAGGGGGAATGGCGCGTTGGCTAACAACTCTCCCAGAGCCACCGGTGTGATGTTGGCATGGTGGATGGTCAGCGAGCGTAACCGGTTGGCGGAGGATTGTGCCAGGGCCCGCAGGGCGTTGTCTCCAAACATGCGATTGTCGCGCAGTTCCAGATGGACCATTTGCGCGAAGAGGCCCGCCCGGTCCGCCATTCGCGTGGATTCGGTGTCGAGGCCGCAGCGTTCCAGCACGAGTTGTTCCACGGTGGCCGGAAGCGCGGAGCGAAGGCGTGGCAGCCAGGTACGGGCCACGCCCTCATTGCCGGCGATTTCCAACCGTCGCAGGTGTGTCGGCCATGAGGGCCCTTCCGGCATGCGTGTGCCAGGGGCCAGGTGCAGCCGCAGGTGATGGACAGCGTGTTTGGGCCAGAGGTCGCCGGATAGCAGCAAGTTTTCCTCACCCTCGGCCCGGGTGACCAGTCCCCCGTGGAATTGCCAAGTGTGAGCCAGGTTGGATAGGGGGCCGGCCCATTGGTGGCCCCGCTTCCTGACAAGTTCCTCCTCGCGGGCCTGGTGGCCTGGATCCGATCGGGGTGAAAGGCGGATCAGTTCGGCCCGTTCCGGATCCCTTTCCTCCAGCCAATCGGCATAGACCAGCCGGGGCATGGGGTCATCCGGCCGAATGGCGGCGTGGTGGATCAGTTCTTCCTCGGTGCCCGCCATGCCGAAAAACGCCACTCCCCGGACCACAAGCAAACGATGCCCCATCATAGGGAAAAAATGACTTTTTCGCCCACCCTGGCCT
>JAFMJU010000184.1 GCA_017853285.1 Gemmataceae bacterium | reverse complement strand
TTTGGGGGGCGGGGCCATGGGGGGTAGATTGTCCACCCGGCGGGTTGGGGCCGGTGAGTCCTCGGGTGTGGCATCGGGATCCACCAGTCCGGTGGTGCCATCGATCCCCAGCCACCGGCCCGGTTGGGCCACCCGGGCGAAATCTTCCACCTTGCCCACCATGGGCAGGCCGAGCGAGCGCGCCAGGATGGCGGCGTGGCTTTGCGGGCCACCGTGCTCCACCACCACGCCCGCCAGGTGCGACCGTTCCACGGCGAACAGTTCCATCACCGAGGCCTCGCGGGTGACCAGGATCACCGGCAGGTCGGCGGCGGGCTTGTCGGAGCGGCCGCCCACCAGGTGCCACAGCACGCGGTGGAACACATCCTTGATGTCGTACACCCGCTCCTGCAGCACGGCGGTGGCCACCTTGCCATAGGCGGCCACATAGTGGTCGAGCGTGTCCAGGATGGCGGCCTCGGCGCTGCTGCCCTTGTTGATGCAAGCCAAAAGATCGCGCTCGATGCTCCTGTCCTGCAGGATCATCCGTTGGGCCTGCAGGATGGCGCCGTGGTCCTCGCCAACCAAATTGGCGATATCGATCTCCTGGCGCTTCAATTCCTCGCGTGCTTCGGCGATCGCCTGCTGCAGGCGGGCCCGTTCCCCCTGGGAATCCTCGGCGCGCTTGGGGGCCTTTTGCCGGTAGGTTTCCCAACTGTCCAGCACATAGGCCAGCCCCGCGCCCACGCCCGGGCTGAGGCCCACGCCCTGGATGGGGCCCATGGGTTGTTCCATGGGCATGTCGCCGTGGGTGAAGGCGTTGAGTTGTTCCAGCCACCAGGCGTCGGTCACCAGGCTCGAGAGCTGGGCCGCCACGGTCTTCAGCATGCGCACATCGCCGGGGGAGAAGGTGCGCGACTCGATCGCCTGCACCACCAGCACCCCCTTCACCGTGCCCCCCACCAGGAGCGGCACGCCCAGGAACGACTGGAACGGATCCTCGCCCGCCTCGGGGAAATATTTGAACCGTGGATGGGTGGGGGCGTTGGGCTCGTTGACGGGGGAAACCGTTTCGGCCACAAGCCCTGTCAACCCTTCGCCCAGGCGCATGCGCACCCGGCCGATGCCCTCGGGGCGCAGGCCGACAGAGGCGGCCAGAACCAGGTGCACCCCCTTCGGGTCGAACAGATACAGCGAGCAGACCGCCACCCGGAACCGTTTCTGGATCAACAGGCAGATGTTGTCGAGAGTCTGGCGCAGGTCGTGGGAATGCGAGACAACCTGACTGATCTCCTCCAGTGTGAGGAGGAGGTCGTGTTCGCTGCCTGATTGGATGGGCGACATGGTTTCGGAATGGCTGGTCACGCTGGGCACGCCTGATCCTCCCTGTCGATCAGCGGTCTGGCAGGGGCACCCGCGAGGGCAACCCTGAAGCCGCGCCGAGGTTTCGGGAGAGGCGAATCTGATTCCGACCTGTCACTTAGTATGGAGAGTCAGCCGCCTTGGGGCAAGCGGCAGCAATGGGGGTTGCAGGGAGGGAGAGAAGCGTCACAGCCGCCACCGCCGGAAGGGGCCATCACCGGGCGGGCGGGCAGGCTGAACAGCCTTTCCATCTTCTTGCCCTGGCAGGAGGGGCAAACCGGCTTTTCACCACCCATCACCAGCAGTTCCGACTGGGTCTGGCAATCCGAGCAGACATATTCATACAGGGGCATATCGGGGCACCATCCAGAGAATGCGGGCGAGATATCAGGGCTTCTTTTTGAGCGTCTCGCTGGCTTTCAGAAGTATACGCCGTTCAGCTTCTGTCAGGCTGGGCAGGCCTTGCAGGCTGATTTTCTCCAAAATACGGTCCACCTCCACCGTGAGGTTGCCGCTTTGGGAGGTTTCCGGTTCCACGGGGGCGGATCCCAGCTCCCGGCGGCGCGACGCGGGTCGGGCGGCGGTTTCAGCGAATTCGTCGGGGGATTCCCCCCTGAAAACCGCCAGACGGGGCCTGCCACGGCGGTGGAATGAGGTGTTGCGCCTGGGCCATTTCCATTCCCAGGCGCCGGTGAGCATCTGGTACGCCAGACCACCCGCCAGCAGGCCGGCGATGTTGCCGGCGGCCTGGCCGGTTCCAAGGTCCCACCGGGCGACGGAGGCCAGTTCAAACAGCAGGCTCACCACCACCAGCAGCCAGCCGGGAACCGGCAGCACGAAAAACAGCAGGAAGGTGCGGCGCGGGTCGATCAGCACGCCCGCGATGAGGATGGCGTTGGCCAGAACCGGGACGCCGAAAAGCAGCGAATCTGCCTGGAAAAGCCCCGAGCCTGTGCCCGCCAGAAACACCAGGGCGGCAAATCCCGCGGCCCCACCGGTGATCCAGGCCATGCCCCGGGGCCCGAGCCGATCTTCCAGCTCCTTGCCAAAGAAGAAGATGATCAGCATGTAGAAAACGAAAGCAATCAGCGCGTTGGGGCCGAAGGTCGGGTGGAACAGGATGTGGGTGACGGGGGTCCACAGCTCGCGGCCGCGCGTCAGGCCCTCCCAGGAGAGGCCCATCCGCAGTGCCAGATCCCGCTGGAACAGGCTGATCACGAAGCAACCCAGCGCCATCAGGCACAGGGTGCCGGTGAAGGGCGAGTTCATCCTGGTGAACGGGTTTCCCGAGGAGGGTTCCCGGCCATAATCGCGGTCGTAAAGGCCCATGCCGGAAGGTCCATCCACGGGGCAGGGTGCGAGCTATCCAATGACCACAAATGCATTCTAACACCGCCGGCCACCGGGGAGCGCCCACCGGCCGGGAATTTTCTCGGCCCAGACGGCAAAACCCTCGCCTGTTTGGGTTCGAGGCGGTGCCGGGTACATTTTGAGCCACCAACCGCCCGAAACCCTTGCGGGCGTGGTACAAAGGACACAGGTATGCTGCAGGAGGCGGGGCCTTTTTTCAGCGTTTTTCGGGATAACCCGGGCTGGTTGGTTTGTCAGGGTGCTCTATGGCCGTTGATTCTTCCAATCCGAGCCAGCCGGCGGGGCAAGCCGGGCAGGAAGGGGCCCCCCGGAAGCCCGATCCCATCTGCGCGGTGATCGCGCGCACCCGCCATGACATGATCCACGCGGAGATCATGGAGGCGGCCAGGCGGAATGTGCTGTTGGCCGAGGTGCGGATCGATTACCTGGCCAAGGCGCCCGATTTCGGGCGGTTGCTGGCCGACAAGCCGCTGCCGCTATTGGCCACGGTGCGCCGTCGCGAGGACAAGGGCCGGTTCAAGGGGACCGAGGACGAGCGGCGCATGTTGCTGCGCCAGGCCATCGTCGCCGGGTTCGACTGGGTGGACATCGAGGAAGACCTCATCAAGTCCATCCCCCGATACGGCAAGACCAAGCGGATTGTCAGCTACCACAATTTCGACGAGGTCCCGTCCGACCTGCACGCCATCTTCCGGCGCATGCACGAGGCCGACGCGGATGTGATCAAGATCGCCTGCATGCCCAAGCAGATCGAGGATGTGGCGCGCGTGCTCGACCTGGTTCGGTTCGCCAAGAAGCCCACCATCGCCTTCTGCATGGGGGACATGGGGGTACCCAGCCGTTTGGCGCAGTTGGCGCTGGGGGCGCCGTTCACCTACGGCGCGCTCAATCCCGAGCGGCTGGCCGCTCCCGGCATGCTGACGGTGGGCCAACTGCAGAACATCTACGGCGTGCGCCGGCTGAACAAGGAAACCAAAATCTACGGCGTGGTGGGCGACCCCATCGGCCACAGCCTCAGCCCCATCGTGCACAACATCGGCTTCCGCAAGCTGGGGATCAACGCGCTGTACCTGCCGTTCAAGGTGCCGGAGGGCAAATTGGCCAATTTCCTGGCCAGCCACACGCCGCTGAAGATCCAGGGGCTCAGCGTCACCATCCCCCACAAGGAATCGGCGGTGCACCAGGCCACCGAGATGGAATCGCTGGTGGCCCAGACCCAGTCGGCCAACACGCTGGTGCGCACCGCCTCGGGCTTCAAGGCCATGAACACCGACCGCCCGGCCATTTTGGAGAGCCTGACGGCCGGCCTGCCCGCCAATCCCGATGGCAGCCCCGGATCGTTGAAGCAGAAGATGGCGCTGGTGCTGGGTGCCGGCGGCGTGGCCCGCAGCGTGGTGCACGCGCTGACCGATGCCGGGGCGATTGTCACCGTCACCAACCGCACCGACGAGAAGGCCCACAAGTTGGCCGGTGACATGGGTTGCCGGCAGGTGGACTGGGCCATGAGGATGAGCACGCTGTGCGACATCGTGGTCAACTGCACCTCGTGCGGCATGTACCCGGAGGTGGACGAGACCCCCATCCACGCCAGTGTCTTCAAGAAAGGCATGGTGGTGATGGACACCATCTACAACCCCGAGAACACCCTGATGATCAAGCAGGCGCGCGGGCATGGCGCCACCGTGGTGACCGGGCTGGACATGTTCATCCGCCAGGCGGCGGCGCAGTTCCGCGCCTTCACCGGGCAGGAGCCGCCTGTGGACCTGATGCGGCAGGTGGCCAAGAACGCCCTCACCCCCATCACCGTGCGCCCGGCCGCCGCCAAGGCCGGGGATGGGCCGGGAGAGCCCGCCGGGGAAAAATCCGACGGCCCGGCCGACCCGCCTGCTGGAGCCCCCGCATGACCGCGCGGGAACCCGGTGTCCGCCAGGTCTGCCTGGTGGGGCTGCGCGGCTCGGGCAAGAGTTCGGTGGCCAAGGCGCTGTCCGCCCTGTTGGGCTGGCCGTTGGTGGACACCGACGCCGAGCTGACCCGCTTGCACGGCCCCATCGCCGAGCAGTTCGCGCGGGACGGCGAGATGGAATTCCGCCAGCGGGAGAAGGCCGTGCTCGCCGGATGCCTGCATCGCGGGCCTGTGGTGGTCTCCACCGGGGGCGGGGCGGTGCTGCTGGAGGCCAACCGCGAGGTGTTGCGTGGCGCCCACACCGTGTGGCTGCGGGCCGAACCGGCGGAGCTGGCCCGGCGCATCGCCGCGGATCCCGCCACGGCCACGCAGCGGCCGCCGCTGGTGCGGGGCGGGCCGGGCGAGTCGGCCGATCCGCTCGAGCGCTGGACCTTCGAGATGGAGCGCCTGCTGCAGGCGAGGGAGCCCCTGTACGCCGAGGTGGCGCGCCAGCAGATCGACACGGGCCGGCAGTCGCCCTTGGCCGCCGCGGCGGCCATCGCCCGGGCGGTGCGGGGCGAGGCCCCTTCGGGGGGTGACGGCCCATGAACATCGCGGTCATCGGCTGGGTCATCTGGTGCGTGGGCGTCTTTGTGCTGGGGCTGTCGGCCGGCAGCTTTTTGCAGGTGGCCGCGGTGCGGCTGCCGTATGAGAAAAGCCTGCTGTGGCCCGGGTCGCACTGCATGTCGTGCCTGAAGGCGATCGCCTGGCACGACAACATCCCCATCCTGGGTTGGCTTTTGCTGAAGGGAAAATGCCGCACCTGCCAGGCGCGGTTCTCCATCCGTTACCTGCTGGTGGAGATCTTCGCGGGGCTGGGATTTCTGGCGCTGTTCGGGCTGGAGGTGGTCTGGGATGTGCGGGGCGTGGGTTGGTGGCAGCAATATGGCTGGACGCTGAACAGCGGGCTGGTGCCCTGGCAGGCGTGGCTGGTCTGGGCCGCCGAGGCGACGCTGTTTAGCCTGTTGCTGGTGGCCAGCATCTGCGACCTGGAGCACCAGGAGATCCCGCTGTCGATCACGCTGACGGGGTGCCTGATCGGGCTGGTTTTCAGCACGCTGTGCCCGTGGCCGTTCCCGCTGGAGGGGGCCGAGGCGGTGGCCGCAGCGGGGCGGGTGACGGGGCGCGTGCCCGAGGAGTTGCGCTTTCCGGTGAGCCTGCACCCGTGGCCGGTCCACTGGCCGCTGCCCGCGTGGCTGCCGCCAGGTGCGTGGTGGACCGGCTTGGTGGGCGGGTTGGCCGGCGCGTTCGCGGGCAACCTGGTCTGCCGGGTGATCCGCTTCGTCTACGGTCTGGGCCGGGGGCGCGAGAGCCTGGGGCTGGGGGATGGCGACCTGCTGCTGATGGCCGGCGCGTTTGTCGGCTGGCAGCCGATCCTGAGCAGCTTTTTCGTGTCGCTGGCGCCGGGGATCGTCATGGGGGTGGGCTACATGCTGGTGCGGGGCAGCCAGGCGCTGCCGTTCGGGCCGTCGCTGGCGATGGGTGTGCTGATCTCGTGGTTCGCGTGGCCGTGGCTGGGGCCCAAGGTGGCCTGGCTGTTCATGGACCCGCTGACGCTGCTGCTGATGGGGCTGGCGGGCGCGGGAGGTCTACTGGTGCTCAGCTTCGTGCTGCGGCTGGTTTCGGGGCCCGATCCGGACGAGCCCGCGGCGCCGGTGCCGCCGGAGGGCGGGCCAACCGCCTGAGCGCGGCGGGCGCGGGCTGAATTTTCGGATGGTGTGGAGGTGACATGGGCGGCAAGCGGCTGGTGATTGTGGACTACGGCATGGGCAACCTGCGCAGCGTGCAGAAGGCATTCGAGCGCCAGGGCCATCCCGCCGAGGTCACCAGCAACCCGGGGGTGGTCGCCTCGGCAACGCATCTGGTGCTGCCGGGGGTGGGCGCCTTCCAGGATGCCATCGCCAACCTGCGGGCCAGCGGGCTGGCCGAACCGGTGCTGGAGCACCTGCGGGCGGACCGGCCGTTTCTGGGAATCTGCCTGGGGTTGCAACTGCTGTTCGAGCGCGGGCATGAGGACGGCGTGCACGAGGGGCTGGGCTTCATACCCGGGGAGGTGGTGCGCTTTCCCGAACGGGAAGACCTGATCGTGCCGCACATGGGCTGGAACACCGTCAGCCACGGGCCCGCGGCCGGGCCGGGCGCGCTGATGCACGCGGTGAAGCCGGGCGAGTATTTCTATTTCGTGCACTCGTATTTCGCCCGCCCCACCGACCCCTCGGTGGTGGCGTTGACCTGCGATTACGGCGGCCAGTTCACCGCGGCGATCAGCCGGGGCAACTGCCACGCGACGCAGTTCCACCCCGAGAAGAGCCAGGCGGCCGGCGCGGCGTTGCTGAACGCCTTCGCCAACCTGTGAAATTGTTTTGAAGCGGGAAAATGAGCATGCAACTGTATCCGGCGATTGATCTGCGTGGCGGCAACTGCGTCCGCCTGCACCAGGGCGACTACGGGCAGGAGACCGTCTACGGCTCCGACCCGGCCGCCATGGCCCGGCACTGGATCGACCAGGGAGCCACCTGGCTGCATGTGGTGGACCTGGATGGCGCCCGCGCGGGCAAGCCCGTGCAACTGGAAACCGTGGCCCAAATCGTGGCGGCCGCGGGCAAGGTGCCGGTGCAATTGGGCGGCGGCCTGCGCGAGGAGGCCCACATCCGCCAGGCGCTCGACGCCGGAGTGAGCCGAGTGATTCTGGGCACGCGGGCGCTGCGCGACGCCGAGTGGGCCGGCAACATCACCCGGGCCCACCCCGGCAAGGTGGTGCTGGGGCTGGATGCCCGCGAGGGCAGGGTGGCGGCGCAGGGCTGGCTGGAGACCGACAGCCTGACCGTGGCCGAGGTGCTGGACCGCGCGAAAGACTGGCCGCTGGCGGCGATCGTGTTCACCGACATCGGCCGTGACGGCACGCTGAAGGGCTGCAATGTGGAGGCCACCGCCGAGGTGGCCCGCCTGGCCAGCGTGGAGGTGATCGCCTCGGGCGGCATCGGCTCGCTGGAGGATATTCTTGCCGTGGCCAAGGCCGGGTTGCCCGGCTGCATCGTCGGCCGCGCCCTTTACGA
>JAFMJU010000183.1 GCA_017853285.1 Gemmataceae bacterium | reverse complement strand
CTCCAGGGTCAGGGTCATTGGTTTGTCGCAAACCACATTGAAACCCGCCTCAAGAAAAGCTTTGGCAATCGGGAAATGGGTGTGGTTCGGTGTGGTGATGCTGACGAAATCCACCCGATTGTCCTCGGGTAGTTTCAGTTCGCCTTCAATCATTTCCAGGTAGGAACCGTAGGCCCTGGAGGAGGCTACCCCGTAATCTTCCGCGGAGGCCTTGGATTTCGCGGGGTCGCTGGAAAAGGCCCCAGCGACCAATGTGGCCCGATTGTCCAGGCAGGCCGCGATCGAATGGACTTTTCCAATGAACGAACCTTGCCCGCCCCCAATGAGACCCATATTCAGCTTGCGGTTAAAGATGCCGTTGAGTCCCATGGTGTGACCTGATTGTTGTTTCAAGGGGTTGAAATTGACCACTGGTGCCTGATTTTAGTTGGAAATAATCGGCCTGCCAGTAGCTTTCGCCTTTTTCAAGATCAGGTCCGGGGAACGCTCAGATGAAATCGGCGCCAATGGTTTTTCTGGTGGTGATGCTCGGGCTTAACCTTCTGAACTACATAGACCGTTACATTCTGAGTTCAAACCTCCCTGCGATTGGCAGGGAGCTGATCGAGGGGCGCCCTGCATTCACCGGTTGGGAGGATTCCCTCAAAGGGGTATTGGCGAGCGCTTTCATGCTTTCCTTCATGCTATCCGCGCCGGTTTTCGGCTGGCTTTCCTCCCGGATGTCCAGGACAAGGCTGATCGCCATAGGTGCGGCGACCTGGAGTATCGCTTGCGGTCTCGGTGGGTTTTCCGGACAGGTGGAGGCGTTTTCCCGTGAGTCAGCTCTAGCCTGGACTGCAGGTCAGGAATCCGGCTTTCTGCCTGGGATGCTTGGGGGATTCGGATTCCTTCTTCTCACCCGTTGCCTGGTCGGGGTCGGGGAAGGCGCCTACGGACCGTCCGCCCCGGCGATTCTTTCCGACCTTTTTGAGGAAAAACAGCGGGGATGGGTTATCGGCTGCTTTTACATCGCAATTCCGGTGGGCGGGGCCTTGGGCTACATCCTCGGGGGGCACCTTGGTTGGCCGGACTCGTTTTTCTGGGTGGTTCCGCCTGGTTTGCTCTTGGCGGTTTGGTGCTGGATGCTTGCGGATCCTGCTTCGGAAAATCTGCGGAAAAAAGGATCGGAATCTATTTCGCCCAAGGTGAATCAGGTGACCGGTGGACTCCTTGCTGATTACTGGCGACTGTTGAAATGTCGCACCTATCTTTTGAATGTAATTGCTTACACCGCATGCACCTTTGTGGTCGGTGGAATTGCTGTTTGGTTGCCGACCTACGTCATTGAGGACAGGCAGGCGGCAACCTCGGAGACGGGCAATCAATGGATTGGTGGAATCACGGTGGTGGGCGGGTTGCTTGCGACAGCATGTGGAACCTGGTTGGCGGAATGGCTTACTGGCAAAGTGAGGGGCGCCCACATGGTGGTCTGCGGATTGGGGATGTTGATTGGTTTTCCTGCACTGATCGCGGTGACCTATGTTCCTTTTCCCTCGGCGTGGTGGTTTGTGTTTCTGGCAATTTTTGGTTTCTTTCTCTGTACTGGACCGAGCAACACGGTGCTTTTGAATGTTTGCCCGGCCCGGCTGCGTGCCCCGGCCATGGCCTTGTGTATTCTGCTCATCCATGCCCTGGGGGATACGATTAGCCCAACCATCATTGGGTTAATCAGTGACAGAAGTGCTGGTGGGTTGGGCACCGCGTTCAAGGCAATTAGCTTTCTAGCCTTGCTTTCAGGTTTGGTTTGGCTTGCCGCCGCGCCAACCCTGGATGGGGATGTTGCCAGGGCCAGGGAAGAGGATCACCTGGCGATTGGCTAGGTTAGTTGGCCAATCAGTGATTTCATTGGATATGGGGCAACAATTAACAAAATGGAAACAACAAGGGCTGTTCACGCTGATTGCAGGTTGAATCAGGATCTGGCCGGCCGTATTTTTTGATTGGAGATTGGTCGGGCCTGCTTTGCCTTTCTGCCTGGAATGACACACCATTTTTCATGGATTCGGAGTGCGATGATGCGGATCACCTCAAGTGGCATGAAAGTGTTTGCTTTGACCCTTGGGATGATCCTAGTCCCGTGGCTGGCTAGGGGTGACGATTGGCCCGGATACCGTGGCCCCAAACGGGATGGCGTTTCGGCTGAAAAAGGCCTTTTCGCTAGTTGGCCCAAGTCTGGACCCAAATTGGTTTGGACAGTGGATAAGGCTGGAGCCGGTTTTGGCGGACCAGCGGTGGTTCAAGGGGCCACTTTCTTGCTGGGTACGGTCGACAAGGAAGAAGCCTTGCACAAGGTCAATGCCGATGGAAAAGTTTTGTGGAGCAGCACCATAGGACCGGTTTTTGATTTCCAGGGTAACAATTGGTCCGGCGGTCCAAACGCCACTCCAACGGTTGGAAAAAACCTCGTTTTTTGCCAGGGCAGCCAGGGAATTTTGGCCGCTTTCAATGTCGAAACTGGATTGCAGGTTTGGAAATTGGATACCGTTGCCCAACTGGGGGCGGAGGTAAATCCGATTGGCGGTGGCCCCCCCAAGAAAGGCTGGGGATTTTGTGGATCTCCCTTGCTTGACGGGGAAAAGCTTATTGTCGCCACAGGGGGACCGGGAGGGCTTTTCACCGCCCTGGAGGCCTCAACTGGCAAGGTGCTTTGGCGTTCTGAAAAGGTTAAAGACCAGGCCACCTACGGATCGGTGATTGGTTTTGAATGCATGGGACAGCCTGTGTACGCGGTGGCAACCCAGACTGGTGCAGTTGCCGTGTCTGCCAAGGATGGGTCACCAGTTTGGCGTTACCAGCGTGAGGCGGAATACCCGGATATTGTCGCCTGCACTCCAGTGGTGGTGGGGGAGAAGTTCCTCCTCCCTGTCGGACATGGTGGAGATTGTGCCCTTCTCGTGTTTTCTTCCGGTGCCGAAGGCAAAATAGAGGTCAAGCCGGCATGGGTGGCCAAGGAAATCTCCAACAACCATGGAGGTTTTGTGGTGTCCGGGGATAGGGTGTTCGGTTTTCACGCCAAGCGTGCTTGGACTGCCCAAAACCTCGCGGATGGCAAGGTTTTGTGGTCCGGCCGGCGAAACGCCTTGGGTTCAGGAAATGCGATTTTGGTGGACGGCAAGGTGATTGCTTTGGCTGAGGACACAGGTGAGGTGGCTCTCATTGATCCGGCGGGAGGGGCTTACAAGGAAATGGGTAAATTCACCCTGCCTAAAGAATCAACCATTCGGAAAAGCGGGGGACGCCGGTGGACTCACCCTGTGGTTGCCAATGGAAAACTGTACCTCCGGGATCAGGAACTGTTGTTTTGCTACGAATTGCGCTAGACCCCGCTTTTGTGCGGCGGATGGATACGGGAAAAGCGGATGCTGACACCCTTAATGGAATCTCGTTTCCATCCGCTCATGGTGGCTTTGCAGAAGAGCCCTTTTTGGTCGGAACGATTTAAGGAGCATGGCGAGGGAATTCGTTCCGGTACTTTTGCTGATGTGCCATATCTGAATAAAGCTGAAATTTTGGCGAACCAGGCCAAGGCTGGCCCTTATGGAACAATTCCTTCGGTTCCTTCGGACCAAATTGTTCGGGTTCACCAAAGTTCAGGAACATCGGGAACTCCCTTGGTCTGGGGGGATACCGCGGGGGATTGGACTCGGCTTTTGGACCAATGGGACGAATTATTCGCAATTGCGAAAATTTCCGGGACGGATCGATTCTTTTTCCCCTTTTCCTTCGGACCATTCTTGGGTTTTTGGTCGGCATTTGAGGCTGTCGCCCGTTCCGGAAGGTTTTGCCTGGCGGGTGGGGGATTAACATCCCTGGCTCGATTGCGATTCATTGAGGCCCACCATATTTCGGTGGTTTTGACGACACCCAGTTATGCCAACCACCTGGCCGAATTGGCTCTTAAAAATGGAATGGATCTGGTTAATGGCCCGGTTCGGAAACTGATCCTTGCGGGCGAGCCCGGGGCCTCAATGCCCGCGGTCAAGGCTCGGTTGGAAGCGAGCTGGGGGGCTGTGGTCTTGGATCACCACGGAATGACGGAGGTTGGGCCGGTCTCCATGGAATGCCCTTTGGCCAAAGGGGAGTTACATTTGTTGGATGATTGGTATCGGATTGAGATATTTCCCCTGCCTTGCCGCTTGCGGGTAGGGGAGGGGAATGGCGGTGAAGAACTCGAATCCGAATTGGTACTTACTTCCTACTCCCGCAGGGGAATGCCTTTGGTTCGCTATCGGACCGGGGATCGTGTTCGAATGACCGATGGCCCCTGCCTTTGCGGTCGGATCGGTCCCCGTTTGCAGGGAGGAATTCTAGGTAGGCTTGATGACATGATGATAGTTAGGGGTAATAATGTGTATCCAAATGCTATCGAAGACTGGCTTTGGAGTCACCCTGAGGTTATCGATTTTCAGGGAAAACTATTGGAGGAAGGGAGCCTTTCTCGCTTGATTTTGACTTTGGAGCTTTCCGGCCCACGGGCTTCTTGGAGTGAAAAGGCACGAGTTTTGGCTCGCAGTTTTGCCGACCGATTCCTTTTTCATGCGGAAATGGAAACCGTTGAAATCGGCACCTTGCCAAAAACAGAGCACAAATCCCGGCGATGGATTCGAGGCAACTAATAGGTTGCTATCAGTTTTGATTTTGATGTTTATTTTGCCAGGGTTTTTTGGCAATAAATAGGCCTTCCAATTCCAGCTTCCAAAAACTGAATCAGGAACGGAGCGATTTCATGGGCAGGTCCAAAGGCCGTTGGATCGCGATTTCGCCGTTCCGAAAAATGGTTTGTGACCTGATGCATTTCAGCCAGCAGGTGCCGGTGGCGATCGCGGAACGCCGAATGAATTTGGGGCCACTCTTTGAGGCCAGAAAAAAGGCGACGGAGAGGCCGGCTTGGACGACTCTTTTTGCCAAGGCCTACGGGGTGGTTTGCGCCAACAATCCCCAGCTTCGCCGTTGTTATCTTAAATTCCCATGGCATCGCCTGTACGAGCACCCTCATTCGATTGTCGCCCTGAATGTTGAAAGGCGAACGGAAACTGAGGATGTTGTGCTTTTTTGCCTGATCCGGGCCCCGGAGAATCGTCCACTTCGCGAGATTGAGGAGACGGTTCGGGAGTACATGGACAAACCGGTCGAGGAATTGCGTTCCCACCAAAGGGCGATGGCGGTTGCCCGAATTCCCTTTCCGTTTCGCCGGCTTTTTTGGTGGTGCGCCCTCAATCTTTTCGGCCGGCGAAGGTGCCATAACTATGGCACTTTCAGCCTGACATCTGTTGGCTCTCGCGGTGCGGGATTATTGAATGTCGCCCCGATACTGACCACGGCTATTCACTACGGTCAAATCGATGACAAAGGCTGCGTGGATGTTCGCTTAAGTTGGGATCACCGGGTGATGGATGGTTCAACCTTGGCCCGGGCTCTGGTGGAATTGGAATCGGTTTTGAACAAACAGATTGCTGGTGAATTGGCTGTTGAAAAGTCCTCACACGTTTGGGCCAAGGCCGCCTGATAACTAGCTTAAACCCTCCTTCCCAGACGGAATCTTTGGTAAATCCCCAACCTTCAGGGATAAAACTTTCTTCTTTTTGAATTTGGACTAAAGTCCGCCCAATCCAGCGTGATCCATCTTTTGGTGTGCGATATCGTTTCCACACCAGGGTGACCAATGGATGGATTGATCTGGCTGGCTTCTTTTTGGGTGGATGGGGTGGGCCTTGGCCAGGCTCCCTCATGGACTCTGGGTTTTCATCAGGTGGAGCGGGTCAACCGGCATTTGCGTGGCCGGTTGGTTTCTTACACACGCCGCGGATTTCAGGATCATCGGATTTGGTCCGATTCCTTGGGCCAAAAGCGGGATCTTTTGGTTTACCTTCCGCCAAACTACAACCCTGAGAAATCCTACCCATTGGCGGTTTTCCTGCACGGTGCCGCCCAGGATGAGCAGTATTTCATGCAGGGGGTGGTCAAATCGTTTGATGATGCGATTTGTGGCGGGAAAATTCCCCCAGTGATCGTTGCCGCCCCGGACGGGAGCATCCATGGACGGGCGACTCTTCGGGATGTGGCGAGTTTCTGGACCGATTCCAAGGCGGGGTGTTTTGAGCAATACCTGATGGGCGATGTGTGGAATTTTCTCCATCGGAATTATTCGATCGATCCGCGGAGGGAAACCGTGGCGCTCATGGGGGTTTCCATGGGCGGTTCCGCGGCCATGACCTTGGGAATCAAGCATCGCGATCGGATTGGCAATGTCATCAGCATCATGCCGCTTCTCAATTTGCGCCATGTGGATGACACCGGGAAATACAAGGCCCCTTTCCGGCCGGAAAGCCACGGATTGAGGGTGAAACCCCGACTGCACGAGGCCTTGGGGCGGCGAAAATTGTTCACATTAAGATTCAGCGAGCTGTTTGTGCCCATTTTTGGCAGGGGTGAGCAGGCGGTTGAGGGAATGAGCAGAATCAACCCGCTGGAGGTGATGATCCGTGAGAACCTCCAGCCCGGGGAATTGAATATTTTCGTAGGCTATGGGGCCCATGATGAGTTCAATGTGGCGGCTCAGGCTGAAAGTTTCATCTACCACGCGGAACAGAGGGGAATTGAGGTCACATCGGTGCGGGATCCTCGGGGGCGTCATGACCAGTCCTCTGGCCTGAGGTTGTTTCCCAGCGCGATCAACTGGGCGGCCCCGCTGATTCCCCGGTGATCGTTGGTGGTTTGCCCTAGGTCAATTAGTTCCCGAGCGCGATTGCCAATGCCAGGTCGCAGCCAGCGTGAAATTCACCCATGTCGACATATTCTGAGACAGTGTGAATTTCGTGCTGGCCGGCCCCGAAGGTGATCGATGGTATCCCGTGCTGGACAATCCAATTGCTGTCCAATCCTCCCCGCCCCAATTCAAAACGGGGATTCAATCCGACCGACCGGGCGGCGCGGGAGGCTCTTTGCGCCACCTCGTGATTTTCGGGGATTTCGAATGCGGTGTAATCCTGGTGCTGTTTGAAACGGAAAGACCCTGTTTGGCCTCCTGAAGTGGTGACTTTGCGGACTGCGTTGCTGATTGCCCTTTCGTAGGCCCGGGTGATTTGGCTGGCAAAATCAGAATCGAAGCTCCTTGATTCTCCCCGCATCAAAAGAAAATCAGTCACGACATTGGTGGCATCCCCAACGGCTCCGCCATTACGCCCGGTCAAAATCCCCGCGTTGCTGCTGCCTTGCCGATCTCCCTGGACCACTTTTCCGAACCACCCGCCTTGGTAAACCTCTGTCAAAGCCAGGGAGGCGATCAACGTGGCAGATACTCCCTTGTCGGGTTGCACTCCGGCATGGGAGGCGATGCCCTCTATTTCCGCCTCCCACCGCTCCGCCCCAACGGCGCCGCGGATGAATTTCGCGGGTTCGCCACCATCCACATTGAAGCCAAGGACGGGTGATCCCAATAAGTCCGTGTCCAGATTCCTGGCTCCGTGGAGCCCGGATTCCTCCCGAACTGTGAATAACAAGGTGATATCAGGCCATGGTGATTTGGACCGCAAGAGCCGGGCCGCGAGTTGAATTAGCACAGCGCAGCCAGTCCGGTTATCCCCCCCCAAGGCGGTTTTTCCCTGCGGGCGGATTTTGGAGCTGTTGTCAGACAGGACCGGAATCGCACCTTCGCATAAGGGGACCGTGTCCATGTGG
>JAFMJU010000182.1 GCA_017853285.1 Gemmataceae bacterium | reverse complement strand
GTGTGCGGCCTCGCCGTGCGTCATCGCGCGGCAGTTCGTGATCTTGTCCACCACCTGGGCGGTCTGCTTGAAGTGCTCGCCAAGCTGCACCCCCTCGACCTTGCTGTTGATCCAGCCCACCTCACCCCGGTAGTCGACAGGGGCCAGGGGCTTCGGATCAAAGGTGTCCTGGTGGGCCATGCCGCCCGGCAGGAAGATATGGATCAGCGACTTGGCCTTCCCTTCCTTGCTGGGACGGCCGCCGATCGAATCCACCGCGCGCGCCTCGTTGCGCAGCAATCCCTCCAGGCTCAGGCCCAGAAAACCCACGGCACCCACATGCAGGAAATTGCGGCGGTTGGGCACGGGGCGAAAGTGTGCGGGGTCGGCGTTCCAGGTCCCTGCGGGAAGCGTGCTCATCCGTCCATCCTCTTTCGTGGTCTTTTTCCACTTAAATCCGGGCCATTCGCTGGCCCCGGATACAAATCAAAACAATTCACCGGTGGAACATGTCCACCAGGGTCAGTCACCCCCAATGGTATGGCGGGAGGGGTGAAATTGGTCCAATCTACCCTCAAGTACACCCCGCCCCGCCGGTCCTGTCAACGAAAAAAGCCCTCGCAAGCGGAGGGCTTTATCCGGAAAACCCAGATTATCCAAACTATCTGAATTTTCTATTTTAATATTTTAGCGAACTTCCAATAACTCCACATCGAACACCAGATTGGCCCCGCCTGGAATGTCCCGGCCGGCCCCACGCTCCCCGTAACCCAGCTTGGAAGGAATGAACAAACGGCGCTTGCCGCCAACCCGCATGCCGTCCACGCCCTCGTCCCAACCTTGGATCACCTCGCCGGCACCCAGCTTGAAATCGAAAGGCTCCTTGCGGTCCACGCTGGAATCAAACTTCTTGCCGTTGCTCTCCAGCCATCCGGTGTAGTGCACCACCACCTTGCGCCCCTTGGAGGCCTCCACCCCTTCACCCTTCTTGCTATCCACAAAACGCAAACCGCTGGGGGTCTTGGTGGCATCAGCTGGCACTTCAATCGGCTTGGCCACCTTCAGCAGCTCCACCTCGAACACCAGGTCCGCCCCAGGCGGGATGACTCCGCCGGCTCCGCGGTCGCCGTAACCCAGCTTGGCGGGAATGAACAGCTTCCGCTTCCCGCCTTCTTTCATTCCCTGCACACCTTCGTCCCAACCGGCGATCACGCGGCGGGCGCCCAGGTCGAAATCAAAACTGCGCTTCCGGTCCAGGCTCGAATCAAACTTCGTTCCGTTCGATTGCAGCCAGCCCGTGTAATGCACTTCCACCAGCCCGCCGGCTTTCGCCTCGGCACCGGTGCCTTCCTTCAGGTCCACATAGCGCAGGCCGCTCTCGGTTTTCTTCGCGTCCGCAGGCACTTCAATTGGCATCCCTTTGCCCCCCCCGTTGTTTCCACCCTGAATGGAACCGCCCTCGGCGCAGCCAAGCACGGCCCCCACCAACAGACCGGTCAGGGCCAAGCGGAACCACGGATTTTTCACCCTTTGCACGGCTCTCACCCTCCGGAAACTCATTCATTTCGCCAGGAATGCCCCCGCCGGCCCCATGCCGGGTCAGCTCAGCCATCCCAACTGCTTCGAGAAATAATAGAGGGTTTGGCTCACCCCTGCGCAGATCACAAAGCCCCGCAACCATTTGCGGGGAATTTTCGGCCCCGCCTGACCCGCAAGGTAACCCCCAACCACCGCCGCCAACCCCATCGCCAAAACATAGTCCCAACGCACCAAACCGGACAATCCAAAGATAACTGCAGATATCCCATTAATTATTGCAGCAAGCAGATTTTTAATCCCATTAACCCGATGCAGACTACCCACTCCCCACTGGCCCAGCGTGGCCAGCATCAAGATGCCGATCCCTGCGCCAAAGTACCCCCCGTAAACCGCCACCAGAAATTGGCACAGGCTGGCCAAACCCAGGATACCCCAGGTGGGAACCTTTTCCTCATCTCCCTGCCCCCGGGCCAACCAAGGCTGGGCGATAAACAGCACCGAGGCGAGAAGCACCAACCAAGGCACCAACACCTTGAAATGCTCGGGCGATCCCCATGCCAATAGCAGGGATCCCAAAATTCCCCCCAACACACTGGCTGGCAGCAACCGCAGCAGCCAGGTTTTTCCTTGGCGGATCTCACTGCGGAAACCCCACGACCCGGCCAAAGACCCTGGAAACAGGGCCAAAGTGCTCGTCATGTTGGCCTCGGCGGGATCCATGACCGCCAAAAGGGCGGGGAAGGTGAGCAGGGTACCCCCTCCCGCCAAGGCATTGATCCCCCCGGCAAAAAAGGCGGTTCCCGCGGCCAGGGCGTATCCCTGAAGCGAGTCCATCAATTTCTCTTAAATAATTGCAAATGAATAACTTATGACCAATCCACCACCACACCCAGCCAATTGTCCTTGTCCTTGAGCAACCCCTCGTAGGCTTGGCCCACCCCCTCCGGCCGGATCGTGTGGGTGACCAATCCATCCAGATTCAGCCGCCCGCTGGCAATGGCAGCCAGCAGCCAGGTTTGGGCCTTGTCGATACCCCAGGCACCCGCCAACCGGGTATGGGCCGGCTCAAAAAGCATATTGCCGTGGGCACCCGTAACTTCGATATACCTTCGGTGAAGGTGGTCATAGAAATTGACTTCTTTTGCAATGCCGCGGGGGCTGCCCACCACCACCACCTGGCCCGCATCGCACGCCAGGCTCATCGCCACCGGAACCGCATCAGGCACACCGGTGGCATCCGCGACAATTTCGGCCCCGCCAGGCAGGACTTGGTTCAGTTGGGCCCGCACATCCCCGGCGCCAGGGTCGATCACCGCATCAGCGCCCGCCGCAAGCGCCGCTTTCCGCCGCATTGGAACCGCATCGATACCCACCACCGGATTGCATCCCGCCGCTCGCAGGCAGCGCAGGGCAAACTGGCCGATCACCCCCTGGCCCAGCACCGCCGCGCTGCGGCCCAAGGTTAGCCCCGCCCGGATGGAAGCCCCCAGCCCATACCGGGCAATACACGCCAGGGCCGCCTTTTTCGGGCAAACGCCTGCTGGCAAACGCCACAGTCGGCCACGCTCATGCCCCAGCGTGAGCAGTTCATGCGAGGCATGGTTGCCGGGGTAGCTGACCGGGTCACCCGCCTTGAAACCGGTGATTTCCGCCGCCTCGGTACCGATGGCCACCACTTTTCCCGCGGCGGAATAGCCTGATTTGAACGGGAATTTCCAATCCGGCAGGTTGGGATCCTTCAGCCATTGGTGGGTTCCGGTGTACACCGCCAACTCGGTGCCGGCACTGATGGCCGAGGCGTCCGCCGCCACCAGGATCTGCCGGGGGCCGGGGTCGGGCAGCGTCACCTCGCGCACCGCCACCTTGTATGGCTCCGTCACCACCACCTGCCGCGCCTGGACTGGCATGCCCAACCTCCCCAAAACCCTAAACCCTCGAACACCCCGCCTGCGGAAAGATCCGGGAAGGGCGCTATTCCATCACTCAAGACTGTTGTACCAACCGGGGACAAACCGGTCCCGACCCCCGCGAAAGCTCCAGAACCAGTACAATGGCCCTCTGGCAATGGACGGGCTCCACCCGTCGTTTTTCAGCAAAAAGCAAAGCGTTTGGCGCCGAGTGGCGCGGGGATGGACGGCTCATGTTGTGGGAAGTTGAAATCACCCCCCGGACCGCTGACCGCGAGGAATCGCGTGTGCGTCATGAATACCGCCTGCTGACCAACCAGGATCCCCCCCACGCCTTTGTCGAGCGCACCAGCCGTGGCTTCCTGCTGGAAGGCGACCTCACCCAGTCCCAGGTCGATTCCCTGGTAAGCGGCGTGTTGCTGGACCCGTTGGTCGAAAGCGCCCAGGTGCGCCACGCAACCGTAATGCCCGAACCTCTTCCCATCGCCACCGTACTGCCGCGGCCCGGGGTGATGGATCCCGCCGCCCTCAGCGTCGGCAAGCTGGCGCGTGACCTGGGCATTCAGGTGAACGAGGCCCGCACCTTCCGCCGGTACTACGGCCCCATCCTGGCCGAGGCCACCCGCGACATCCTCTTCAACCGCATCATCGCCAACGGCGCCATCGAGCAGGTCCTGCCCGGCGGCAAACGCCTCGAGGGTCTGTCGCTCGACGGCGAGACCCGCTGGAAGCAGGAATTCGTCCGCCTCGAGGGCCTCGACGATGAGGCCCTCCTCGCCATCAGCAAGCGCATGGGCCTGGCACTTTCTGTCGCCGAGATGCGCGTCATCCAGGAGCACGCCCGCCGGCTTGGGCGCGACATCGCCGATATCGAGCTTGAAACCATCGCCCAGACCTGGAGCGAGCACTGCTCCCACAAGACCCTGAAGGGCAGGGTGGAAACACCCGGGCGCACCTTCAAGAATCTCCTCAAGGAGACGATTTTCCAGGCCACAGTCCAGGTCCGCAAAACCCTGGGCAAGGATGACTGGTGCGTGTCGGTCTTCGAGGACAACGCCGGCGTCATCCGTTTCAACGAGACCGATCACCTGGTGTTCAAGGTCGAGACCCACAACCGCCCCAGCGCCATCGAGCCCTACGGCGGCGCCAGCACCGGCATCGGCGGCGTGGTGCGTGATCCCATGGGCACAGGCCTGGGCGCCCGCCCGGTCTGCAACACCGATGTCTTCTGCTTCGGCCCGATGGACTACCCAGCCAGTAACCTGCCCCCCGGCGTGCTGCACCCGCAAAAGATCCTGCACGGCGTGGTCGCCGGCGTGCGCGACTACGGCAACCGCATGGGCATCCCCACGGTGAACGGCGCCGTCGTGTTCCACGAGGACTACCTCGCCAACCCGCTGGTCTTCTGCGGAACAGTCGGACTGCTGCCGGTGAACAAGGCGGTGAAGTCCGTCGAGCCCGGCGACCTCATCGTTTCCCTTGGCGGCCGCACCGGCCGCGATGGCATCCACGGCGCCACCTTCTCCAGCGAGGGGTTGCACGCCGCCAGCACCGTCACCAGCGGTGGCGCCGTCCAGATCGGCAATGCCATCGAGGAGAAGAAGGTGCTCGAGGCGGTGATGCGCTGCCGCGACAAGGGGCTCTACCGCGCCATCACCGATTGCGGCGCGGGCGGCTTCAGCTCCGCCGTGGGCGAGATGGGCGCCGAGCTGGGCGCGCGGGTGGACCTCGAGAAGGCTCCCCTGAAGTATCAGGGACTTTCCCCCGTGGAAATATGGATCAGCGAGTCGCAGGAGCGCATGGTCCTGGCGGTGCCCCCCGAGAACTTCAAGGCCCTCCGGGCCGAGTGCGAGGCGGAGGGCGTGGAGGCCACGGTGCTGGGCACCTTCCAGGCCACCGGCAAGCTGACGCTCTACTGGCACAACACCCAGGTGGGCGAGCTCGACATGGAGTTCCTGCACGGTGGCAGGCCACCCGTCACCCGCCAGGCCCGCTGGACACCGCCCGCCGAAACGGCGCCCGCCTATCCCGCCAAGGAGGACTGGGGCAAGACCCTCACCGGCATCCTGGCGCTGCCGGATGTCGCCTCCAAGGAATGGATCATCCGCCAGTACGACCACGAGGTGCAGGGCGGCAGTGTGATCAAACCGCTGGTCGGCGTGGAGGAGGCCGGCCCTTCCGACGCGGCGGTGCAGGCGCCGGTCCTTGGCAAAAACCTCGGGTTCGCTGTGGCCTGCGGCCTGGCGCACCGCATGGGCCGCATCGATCCCTACGCCATGGCCGCCTGCGCCATCGACGAGGCGGTCCGCAACCTGGTGGCGGTGGGAACCGACCCCGCGCGCATAGCCCTGCTCGACAACTTCTGCTGGGGCGACACCGACCGGCCCGAGGAACTGGGCCTGCTGGTCCGCGCCGCCGAGGCCTGCCACGATCTGGCCGTCGCCTGGACCATGCCCTTCATCAGCGGCAAGGATAGCCTGAAGAACGAGTACAAGGGGGCCGACCGCCGGATCGTCATCCCGCCCACGCTGCTGATCAGCGCCATCGGCATTGTCCACGATGTGCGCAAGGCGTTGTCCATGGACCTGAAATCCGCGGGCAACCTGCTCTACCTGGTGGGCGAGACACAGGACGCCATGGCCGGATCGCAATACCACGCGGTGCACCGTGTGGAGGGCGGCAAGGCCCCGCAAGTCGACACGGCCAAGGCATTGTCCACTTTCCACGCCCTGCATCAGGCCATCGCCGGCGGCCTGGTACGCTCCGCCCACGATGTCAGCGAGGGCGGCGTGGCCGCCTGCGTGGCCGAGATGGCCCTCGCCGGCAACCTCGGCTGCGATCTGGATGGCCTGTTTGCCGCGGCGGCCGGTTTACCAACCCATGCGGTCCTTTTCTCAGAATCCCCCAGCCGGTTTGTCGTGGAAATCACGCCGGAAAACGCCGCGGCCTTCGAAAAGGCGATGGCTCCTGTCGCTTGCCGCGCCATCGGCAAAGTGCTGAAGGAAAACCGCTTGCGCGTCGCCGGTCCGCAGGGTGATTGGATCATCTGGACCCCACTGGGCGAACTCGTCGCCGCCTGGCGCAACACCTTGCCCAGGCAATTGGGCGAGCGTGGCGTGGTGGAATGAGGTACTGGTTTGTGGAATATTTTTTTCCGGGTTCTCTGCCAAGCAGATATCCCATTTAGGAGTAAGTAGGAGTAGGCTCACATGGTCCAGTCGTTTGCGCTGTGGGTGGTTGCCGCCGGCCTGAACCTGCCCGGCCAATTTAGCTTGCCGTCCCCCGGAACAACTCCCAGCCAGCAGGAAACCCAACCCAGGCCCGGTCGCTCCATTCCCGCCCAGCCGGGTTCCGTTCCCCAGGTGACACCCGGTGGGTTCCCGGCGCAGCCTCCAGAAAGCCAGCCTTTCCCAAGGCCCGGCAGGTTCACCCGCACCGAACCCGGCGCCGACGCCGGCACGCCCACCCGTGACCAGCCACCTCTCAAGCACCCCCGCGATAAAACCTTGCTCGTGGAGGTGAAACAGGCCAAGGCCGACATCCTCGCCAAGTCGCTGCAAAAAACCTATGGCGACACGATGACCATCGAGGTGGCCGCCGGTACCCCCATGGCCGCGATTCTTCTCTCCGGAACCGAGAAACTGGTCCAGGAGGCCAAAGACCTGGTCGAAAAGCTCGACAAGCCCGGCAGCACCGTGATGGTGGAACTGACCGTGGTGGAATCGGCCGGCAATGCCGATGAGGTGGCCGGGCAGATCCGCGATGCCACCGCCTCGGGGGCCATATCCGACGATGCCTGGCGAGCCCTGGTGAAAAAGCTCCAAACCGAAGGGAAAATAACCCTGTCTCGAACCCTTGAGGTCAAGGCCACCGAAAACCAGCAGGCCCGCATCCAGGTGGGGGAGGATAAACCCATCGCCACCGGTTCGATGGTCACCTCCCGTGGCATCGCCTCGCGCAATTTCAGTTACCGCAGTGTGGGATCGATGGCCACGCTCACCCTTCGCCCTGGAAAAGTGCCTGGCGAATTCCGGGTCGACCTCAACTTCCAGGATTCGCGCATCGTCGCCGCCAAACCCCAGCCCGAGGCGCCCAAGGAGAAGGAAAAAGACAAGGACAAAGAGAAAGCCGCCGAGGATTTCAAGCCTGACAGCGTGCTCCAGTTCACCGCCGAGACATCTGCCAATCTCAGTCCCGGCAAGGTGGTCCAGATCAATTCCAACCGTGAGGAAAGCAAGGAGGGATCCAGGCAGGCGCTGGTATTCCTCCGCCTGAAATCGTCCTGATACTCGGGCAATATTTCCTTACCCGGCACCCCCTCATGA
>JAFMJU010000181.1 GCA_017853285.1 Gemmataceae bacterium | reverse complement strand
GATTGGTAGGGCGGGGGAGCTTCGGGTGTTCCCAGAATTCTGGAAGTGGTCCAGGGAACTCGTTGTGGTTGGTTCCCCGCATTTGGCAATTCCCCTTCCTTGCAAAGTACAAGGGCCCCTGAAAGGATGATTGCGGCTAAGCTGAAAACGCGAACCATGGTGGCACCCCGTACCAATACTCCAACCGGGTGGTACATCACCTTAGTTTGCCAGACCATCCCCACCATGCCAAACTCATCACGACTTGTTCATGCGCGAAATCCTGGTCAATGACCTGAGAAAATCCCAACCTTTTTCGGGTATCCTGCAATCATGGGAATCCAGATTGGGAGGGTATGTTTCAATGTGTGAAACGTTTCTTTTCTGCGCGATAATCCTGGCAAACATCGGCCATTCAGCCGCAAAAGCTCCCCAACCCAACATCGTCTTCATCATGGCCGATGATCTCGGCTACACCGATCTGGGCTGTTTCGGCAGCCGATACTACGAAACACCAAATATTGATAGGTTGGCCGGCCAGGGTACTCGCCTCACTTGCCACCATCACTGCCAGAACTGCACTCCCACCCGCGCGGCGCTCATGAGCGGCCAGGTGGGTGCCCGCACCGGCGTCTACACCGTGGGTGGCATCGACCGGTTCAATTGGCAGTCCCGCCCGCTTCGTCCGGTGGACAATGTGACAAACCTCCCGCTCGACCGTTCCACCATCGCCCAGCAACTCAAAAAAGCCGGCTACGCCACCGCCATGTTTGGCAAATGGCACATTGGCCAAAGCGGCGCCTACCACCCCGCCAAGCGCGGCTTCGACGAAGCCATCGTCAGCATGGGCAAACATTTCGACTTCGAGACCAATCCTCCGGTTGCCTATCCCAAAGGCCAATACCTCGCCGATTTTCTCACCGACAAGGCCGTCGATTTCATCCGTCGGAAAAAAGGACAACCCCTTTTTCCTCTACCTGCCTCATTTCGGCGTGCATGCCCCCCACGAGGCCAAACCAAACCTCGTGGAGCGATTCAAAAACAAGAAGCCCATGGGCGGCCACCACGACCCGGTCTACGCCGCCATGATCGCCAGCGTGGACGAAAGCGTTGGACGGGTGATGCGAACGCTGGACGAACTCAACCTGGCGGATAACACCGTGGTGATCTTCGTCAGCGACAACGGCGGCGTCGGCGGATACGTTCGCGAGGGTATCAAGCCCGAGGGTAAGGATGTCACCGACAACGCCCCCCTACGCAGTGGCAAGGGTAGCCTGTACGAGGGTGGCACACGGGTGCCTTTCATCGCCCGTTGGCCAGGGGTTACCAAACCCGGTTCGCGGAATGGCGTTCCCACCATCCATGTCGATCTCTATCCCACCCTCCTCGAGATCGCCGGCGCCCCCAAACCCGCTCAGGTGCTCGATGGCGCCAGCCTGGTGCCATTGCTGCGCGACCCGAATGCAAACCTGGCGAGGGACGCCATCTTCCAGCATTTCCCCGGCTACCTGGGTGCCGGCAAGGGCCAGTGGCGCACCACCCCCGTCTCCACTATCCAGTCCGGCGACTGGAAGCTGATGGAGTTCCTCGAGGACGGCCGCCTCGAGTTGTACAACCTGAAGGATGACCTAAGCGAGAAGAAAAACCTCGCCTCCCAAATGCCTGAAAAGGCCGGTGAACTGAAAGCCAGACTGGCCGACTGGCGGGCCCGGGTGAAGGCTCCCATGCCGACAAAAAACAAGGAGGGGGCAACTGCCCGGCCGGCGCCAAAAAAATGAGGGACGGCTGATGATCCTCGGCTGTTGCCAAAAATCGCGCCAGGTTTTTCAGGCTGTTCGGTGATTGTCCAGCCAGTCCGAAAGCCGGGTCAGCACCTCGTCAATGGTCATTTTTTGGATGCTGAAAGGGGCCTGAAACGGCACCCAGCGGTGTCCTGCGTGCTCGGTTGAGACAATCGGTTGGTCCCGGTCCAGCCAGGCGGCGAAATAATACACTTCCTTGGCCGCGAGCTTGCCGGGTTTTTTCCGGTCGGGAACCGTGTAACGCATCACATGGCGGAAACCGTCCAGCAGGCGGATGGCCGTTGGCCGGATACCGGTTTCCTCCTCAAGTTCACGCAGCGCCCCCTCCAGGATGGATTCACCCTCTTCCAGATGGCCTTTCGGAAAATCCAGCCGGTCGTGGTGCTCCATCAGCAGCACCTCCGTCGGGCAACCCGGTCGTAGGATCACCACGCCGCCGGCGCGTACGGGTGGTTCACTCAAGGAGGGAAAATCCATCATATTGCCCATTTTACGCAACCCTGGATGATCCCTCAAGCCAGGTGCCAGAGCGATTTCAATCGTTTGGCGATGGTTTCCAGGTCATTCAGTTGACTATCCAGAAGGTCGTGAAGGGTCGCGATGGGCGCCAGCCATCCCGGGCCTTCCGCCGATTGGCTTTGTCCCCGGAGATGGGCCATCCAGGCCGAGGTCGCGTTGGCCCCGCTGCTACCGTTTTGTTCCCACCATCCCCGGGTCACCTCCACCCGAATCAGTCCCCCTTCGGGGTCATGGACCACCGGTGGCCAAAGGCGTAAAAACCATGAAACCAGGTCCCGCATTCCCCTCGGTCCCGGCAGAAGAAATGCCGGTGTCCGCTGCCCGGCCTTCAGGTCCAGTCTGCATCGGGCACCCGCCGGGTGCAAAAACTCCCGGCAAGGCTCCCTCTCTATTCCCACCAGATGCAGGTCATCCGCCGAGCCATTGTCTGGTCCCAGGCCCCGCACATGCTGGAAACGCAATCGGCCATCCAGCCAGGCCACCCGGCCTTGGGGCGCCGACCGCTGCAGGGCCTCTCCCAGCAGGGGAACCAATTCATCCCTGGCGCGCTTCTGCGCCTGGTCCAGAAGGGGCCCAGGGCGGAAAGTCGGTTCCCGCTCCCCATCCGGACCGGCGGGCCAAAGGGCGGTCAGCAAACGCACCCCTTCACCAGTGAGCGTGTGGATCGATTCCTCCAGCCAATCTTCAGGCATCGAGTCGGCGCAAAGCGCCAATACGGTTTCCCGCACCATCGGACCTGTTTTGTCGGTCGTCCCGTCCGCGTGGAGAGTCAGTGAACCAGCGGCCAGCCGGGCCAGCCACACCGGAATGGGGCGCCCCGCCGGATCGTTGGCATGGCACAGCACCAGTCCCTTTTCGGCCCCAGCCAGCACGAGGCTGGGGAAATACTGCAGCGGCGGATGCTCAGGCAGGTCCACCGGCTTCCAGTCGGTCGCGGGCGTTTCCAGGTTCAGTTGGGCCGGTTGGTCATCTGTCGATGCCGTAGCCCGGGCAGGCCCGGGCCCCTCCATGGGTTCCCACGCTCCCAGGGGATCAAAAAACGGTCGGTGCCCCTGGCGGGACAGAGCGGCCGGAGTGGGAGGCATATGCTCAGCCATCGTTTGCCATCCCGGGGGAGCCTCCTTCGTCTTCCGTGCAGTCCGCGCTGCTATTTGTGTCGATAGTTAGACCAAGTGCCGCCAATCGCTTGATGGCGGCTTGTCGGCTCACCAGCAGCAGCGTGGCCAACCGGCTTCCTGCAAGCCCGGCAGACAGGTCCCATTCCCGCTGCTGGTGCGCAAACCAGGCCCGCACCCACTGTTCCGGCATCAACATCTTGGCGGCAAAAAGATCGGCTTCCTCCTCGATCCGTTTCAGGGCGGATTCTGACAAGTGACCCCCGTCTTCCGCAGCCAGGTCATACCGCAGCATGCCCGACTGTATCCGTGGGCGGTGCAGCAGGTGATGGCCCAGTTCATGGGCCATGGTGAACCGCCTGCGGGTCAGGATGTCCGAGGCATTGACCAGCACCACGCTCCCGGTGGCCCGGGCGACCATCAGCCCCGAAAGGTGCGAATGCTCGGCGCCCGCCTGCGGATCCTCAGCCGCCGGGAGGCGCAGGAATTCCCGTGCCTTGTTCCGGGTGAGTTTTGGCACCGGTTGCAAGGTGATATGAAAGGCCTCCAGAATCCGGGTCATCGGCACCGGACCGGTTGGAGGCTGACGGCCATCGGTGGAAAAACCAACCCGGCGGAGCGCTTCCGCGATCCACCGGTGCATCAGTTCCAGCCGGGAAGGTTCAATGTCGGTGGGCGCCATGGGCTTCAGCGCACAGGGCCTTCCGGTTTAGGCGGTTCCGGCGGCAGGGGCGGCAAGGGCCCATGCTCCCGCGCCGCCAAAACCAGGGTGTGATTGTCCACCGGCGTGGCCATGGCCGAGATTTGCCGCCACAGGTGGCGGGTGTAATCCGTGCTGGCTTCAATGCCCCGTTCCCGCATCCAGATCCTCAGGCCCTCCACCCCGCCTCCAAGTGGCAGCGCGTCGGGGCATGCCGACAGCGCCTGATGGGCCGCCTGATCCTGGGCAGACAATCCCTTTGCCGGCAGGTTGGCTACCAGCGCGTCGGCTTGGGGCCCTGCCGGTTCCTCGGTTTCATTGGCCCATGCCTTCGCCAGTTCGTAGAGCCGTTCCGTTTCACCTGGGTGGCTTTCCGCTTGCACCCACTGCTCCAGTGCCAGGTCAAAGTCCCCTTGGTCCAGGGCCTCCACAACGCGGGCGTCCAGCAGATGGGCCTTCCGGGCTTCCATCCGGTCCATGGGCATATTCTGCGATGGATTGGTACCGTTCATGGCTGTTGCTCCGTCTGTCCGGCCGAATCATCGGGCGACCGGTTTTCCGCGCAGTGGTTGCGCAGCCGTTTCAGTGCCCGGCATTTCCGCAGATGGACTTGGTCCTTGGTGATGTTCAGGATCCGGGCGACTTCATCCGTTGCCCGTTCTTCCAGAACCACCAGTCGCAGCACATCCCGGTCATTTTCCGGCAGCAGTGCCACCATCTCCCGCAATTTTTCCGCGTTCTCATGACGCATCAGGTGTTCCAGGGGTTCTTCCCCGTTTCCCTCGGGCGCGCCGTCCAGCACCCGCTGCCCTTGCTCGCCCAGATCGGTGACAGTCGTGGCCCCTTTGCGCCGGTTGGGATTGGCCTCCTGCAATACACGCAGGGCAATCCCTGTCAGCCAAGGGCCGGCTGGCATTCCGGGGTCATAACCGTCTAATTTTTCCAAGGCGCGCAGGCTCAGATTCTGGAAGGCTTCTTCAGCCTGCTCCTCGATCCAGTTCTGGCCGCGCATGCTGAACATTTTCCGCAAACCCTTGCGTAGAAAGTTCTTGAGGAAAAGGCCGTCCGCCGCCAAGGCTGCCAGGACATTGGCCCTCCGGTCTTCGCTTCCCGGCTCACGGGCCACCCCGGCCTGGGGATGGGTGATTTGGGGTGTTCCCACGCCACTTTCCCCCATCCCGGCGACCCTCCTTGCGATGAAACGGGGCGATCTTGCAGATAATGTCCGAAAAAATCTGAAAAATGCCGGGTTGGGCGCTCCCTGCCGGCCAAATCCACGGCCTTACAACCCTCCCCAACAGGCTACCAAAATCGCTTTCTGCCGGGAAATAAGCCCGTCAGGCTGATTGACGGTGCCCGTCCGTAGGGGGTAAGCTCGGATATACAACGGGTTTGTCGAATCTAGGTTACGGGGTTCCTGCCTTCACTCCGGCCGAAAAAAGCTAAACCCAACCCTGTTCGGCGTTTCGATAAAACCACCATCCCAGGCACCGCCCTCCGGTCACCCGGGATTCGAGCCCAGATTACGGAGACCTTCCCATGTTCGCGATCAATCAGGGTGTCACCCGGGATCTCTGCGACGGCGTGACCCGACGGGAACTGATCCGCCTGGGTGGATCCTCCATGCTGGGGCTCAGCCTGTCAGGCTTGCTTCGCCTTCAGTCGGCCAGGGCCAACGACGGCGCCGGTTCCTACGGCGGTCCCGGCTTCGGCAAGGCGAAGAGCGTCATCCTGGTCTACCTCCAGGGGGGCCCCAGCCACCTCGACCTGTGGGACCCCAAGGAAAATGTTCCCGACAATGTCCGCTCCATCTTCAAGCCCATCAGCACCAAGCTGCCAGGCGTGCAATTCACCGAGCTGCTCCCCAAGCTCTCCCAGGTGAACGACAAGTTCACCATGATCCGCTCGATGAGCTACACCCCCGTCGGCCTCTTCAATCACACCGCCGCCATCTACCAGATCCTCACCGGCTACACCGCCGACAAGGTCAGCCCCTCCGGCCAGTTGGAACCGCCCAGCCCCAAGGATTTCCCCACAGCGGGTAGCCAGGTCGCCCGCCTAAAGCCGCCAACCGTTCCCATGCTGCCGTTCGTGATGATGCCCCGCCCGTTGCAGGAGAGCAATGTGGTGGGCAAGGGCGGTGGCGCCGGCTTCCTCGGGCCGGCCTATGATCCCTACACCCTCTACCCTGCCGGCGATGACATGGACATGGCCAAGATGGACCGCATCACGGTCGATGACCTGCAATTGCGCCGCGAGGTCGGCAAGACCCGCCTCGAGCGCCGCGCCAAATTGCGCGACACCATCAACCAGGGTATGGATGACCTCGAGCGCGCCACCGCCAAGATGGACATCGACGCCTACTACGGCAAGGCGCTCGACCTGGTCCTGTCCGGCAACGCCCGCAAGGCCTTCGACCTGAAACAGGAGAAGGACGGCCTGCGCGACCAATACGGCCGCAACACCTTCGGCCAGTGCTGCCTTCTGGCCCGTCGCCTCGTCGAGGCCGGCACCCGTTTTGTCGAGATCAACTGGCCCAAGATCGCCAACTCCGACAACCATTCCTGGGATGTCCACACCGGCCTTTCCCAGCGCATGAAAAATCAGTCTGCCCCCATGCTGGATGCCGGCTTGTCCGCGCTGATCTCCGACCTCGACCAGCGTGGCCTGCTGAACGATACCCTCGTTATCGCCGTGGGCGAGTTCGGCCGCAGTCCGCAGCGCGGCGTTTCCACCAGCGGCAACGACAACTCCGATGACGGCCGTGATCACTGGCCCTACTGCTACACCGCCGTCATGGCGGGCGCCGGCACACGCCGGGGCCATGTCCACGGCAAGAGCGACAAGACCGCCAGCGCCCCGCTGGAAAGCCCGGTCCATCCCCGCGAGCTGTTGGCCACGCTGTACCACAGCCTCGGCATCAACCCCGCCACCATGGTGATGAACCACCTCAACCAGCCCCGCGAATTGGTGCAGGCCGAGGCCGTCACCTCCCTGTTGGCCTGATCCTCATGTCCTTTCAGCCACGGAAATCTCCCCGATGAGCAGCCCGCAGGCCCGCCGCGAGCTGCTCATGCGGCTTTACGGGTTCGATTTTCCCGAGGATCTGCACAGGTTCTACGCCGCCTGCCGCCAGGAAAAACCCCTCGAGCCTCTGCGCGCCCTGGAAGACTCCCTCGGGTTGCGTCTGGTCGGCCCCTTCGAGGTGCTGGCCGGACGGTTCGATAGGGTTCAGCCTCCAGCGCCCATCCTGCTCCACGGCCGCAAACGCTGGGATCTCCCCGAGTTCTTCCCAGTCCTGGAGGAGATCGACGGCACCCGCCGCGTCGGTTACTTCCTCGATGATCCCGACAAGGGTAACCCTTGGGCCATCGCCGTGGCCGATTCGGAAGACGGTCCCGCCGTGCAGATCGAGGCCGATGCCCTGGCATGGGTGCTTCGGCTCTGGCTCGAGGAGGCTGTCGCCGAGTTGGAAGGCGATCCCGACTTGGTCGGCGATGATGAGGCCAAGGTCTTCCGCGAAAGCCTCGAATCCCTCCGCGCCCCGCTCGATCGACTGTTCAACCGGGCGGGCCTTCCGGCGGTCACGCTCACGGGCAACGCCTTCATCGAGGCCATGCCCCACCATTTCCAGCGCGATGCTTCGGTGGCCCTGACCACGCAGGATGGCACCGGCGTGG
>JAFMJU010000180.1 GCA_017853285.1 Gemmataceae bacterium | reverse complement strand
GAAGCACAAGCTCGACCTGTACCTGCCTAAGGGACCTAAGAATGTCCCCGTGCTGTTCTTCATTCATGGTGGATCCTGGTCCCGGGGCGACCGCAAGACCTACGCGCTGGTGGGCGAGACCTTCGCACGCAACGGGATGGCCACCGTGGTGATCAGCTACCGCCTGTCCCCCGGCGTGAAGCACCCCGCCCACATCGAGGATGTGGCCAAGGCCTTCGCCTGGACCAAAAACAACATCGCCCGCCACGGCGGACGCCCGGACCGCATCGTGGTGGCGGGCCATTCCGCCGGTGGCCACCTCGCCTCGCTGCTGGCAACCGACTCCAAATACCTGATCGCCGAAAAGCTGTCCCAACGGGATATCCGCGCGGTCATCTCGGTGAGCGGGGTCTACACCTTCGTGCAGCCCGACACGCTGGAAAAGCTCGAGCATTTCATCGGGCTGAGCATGGCCACCGTGCTGGGCGCCAACCGCCAGAGCTATGTGGACGCGTCGCCTCTCCGCCATGTCACCGGAAGCGAACCCCCATTCCTCATCCTGCACGCGAGCAACGATTACCCGGGCTGCGAGGAAAAATCCTGGAAATTCGCTGACCGACTGGCCCAGAACCGTGTAACCGTCGAATGCGAGGAAATACCGAACCGCGGCCATATCACCATCATGCTTTGGCTGATGCTGTGGGAAACCGATCCCACCACCCAGACCATGCTGCGCTTCATCGCCCGCCACACCGACCTGTCCCTGCACCCCCTGAACCATCCCGACAAGGAAAACCCCTGAGGTTGTCATGCGCATCCGCTCCATCCGTGCCCACCGTGTCGACCTGCCCCTGGTGGAGGGGGATTACAAATGGTCGGGCGGCAAATCAGTCAGCGTGTTCGACAGCACCATCGTGCGCGTGGAAACCGACACCGGCCTGGTGGGATGGGGCGAGGTCTGCCCGCTGGGGCCGTTCTACCTGCCCGCCTACGCCGCCGGCGCCCGCGCGGGCATAGTGGAACTGGGGCCGCATCTCCTCGGCGAGGATCCCACCCAGCTCACCCGGCTCAACCGGCGGATGGATGCGGCGCTGCAGGGCCACGCCTATGTGAAATCCGCCATCGACATGGCCTGCTGGGACATCCTGGGCAAGGCGACCGGCCAGCCGGCCTGCGTGCTGTTGGGCGGCCGTTATGGCGACGATTTCGTGCTGTACCGGGCCATCTCCCAGGAATCGCCGGAACAAATGGCTTCCAAGGTGGCGGGATACCGGGCCGAAGGGTACCGCAGGTTCCAGCTGAAGGTGGGAGGAGACGCCGCCACCGACATCGCCCGCATCCATGCGGTGGCCGCCAAACTGGAACCGGGTGACCGCCTGGTGGCCGACGCCAACACCGGTTGGCTGATGCACGATGCCCTGCGGGTGGTCAAGGCGGTGCGTGATCTGGATGTGTACATCGAGCAGCCCTGCCGCACCTATGAGGAGTGCCTCACCGTCCGCAGGCATTGCGACCATCCGTTCGTCCTGGATGAAAACATCGATTGCGTGGATGTGCTGCTGCGCGGCCACGCCGACCGGGCCATGGATGTGGTGAACATCAAGATCAGCAAGTTCGGCGGGCTGACCAAGGCCCGTCAGGCGCGCGACTTGTGCGCCTCTTTGGGTGTGGCCATGACCATCGAGGACAGTTGGGGCGGCGACATTGTCACCGCGGCCATCAGCCATCTGGCCCACAGCACGCCCACCGAATTGCTGTTCAGCTCCACCGACTTCAACAGCTATGTGACTGTGCCCTTCGCCCACGGCGCACCCCAACGCCAAAACGGCCGCCTTCAGGCCAGCACGGCCCCCGGCCTGGGGATCGAGCCCATGCTGGAGGTGCTGGGCAAACCCTTGGTGACCGTGGAATGAGGACTTGCCGTTTCCGCTGGCCGGGAAGGCGGGCAATCTGTTCCGCTTATTCCGGTTGATGGCAAGAAACCTCCCGCCATCACAAAAATTTCGCTCAAGTTTTGGCGGAACCACCCTCACTCCCATGGCCATGGGGAATGCTTGCGCATCGGGGAGGGTCTTCGGCCATGGTTTCAGAAACAATCTTTTCCCATCGCCTGGCGGGATTGGCACTGCTGTCCGGATTGACGGTGATGATCAGCCAATCGGGTTGCAAATCCAGCGGCACGGCCACAACCGGCCCGGCGGGTAACGCCTCGTCTCTGGCATCCAAATCATCCGACCCGCTTCTCAACAGTGGCGGCGCCAACACAGACCCGGCCCGGGCCACCGCCAACAAATCCGGATCTGAAACCCAAGCCACCACCGCCGACAGCAGCGCCACCAAGAAAAACTGAGCCTGCCCTGGCCACGATAAGAACAAAACCCCGTCGCCACTTTTCCCAAATGGCGACGGGGTTTTCTCGTTTTTCGAAATCCATCCGGCGTTTCTTACCCGTGGCCGTTTCCAGAATTTTGGCGGCCACTCCATCCGTGGTTCACCAGACGGACCGAAAATCAATACTCCGGGTTCAAAATCTGCCGCAGCACTTCCTCGGGGGCGGGACCATAGGCGTAGGGTTCCATGGTCGAGGAGGCGCGGCCCTGGGACAGGCTGCGGATCTTGTCGGCATAGTCGAACAGCCGCGCCAGAGGCACGATCGCGTCCACCGCGCGGGTCTTGCCACGCACCAAAATGTCGCGGATCTCGGCGCGGCGCGCGTTCAGGTCACCGGTGATGGGGCCTAGGAACTCCTCGGGCACCACCACCTCCAGCCGCATCACCGGTTCGAGCAGGGCGATGTTGTCCTTCAGCGCCTTGTGCACCGCGTCGGCCGCGGCGGCGGTGAACGCCACCTCGTTGGAGGCCGCCGGATCGAACTTGGCCGAAACCAGCGTGGCCTGCACACCCATCACCGGGTAACCGATCTCGCCCGACTGCAGGGCCGATTTCAACCCGTCGATGGCGGCCTTCAACAGATTCTCCGGCAGCTCATCGTGCTTCAGCTTGTTCTTCACCCGCACCAGCTCGGGGCCCGTGCTCACGGCCACGGCGCCCTTGTCCTTGCCTTTCCCCTTCCCCTTGCCCTTGGCGGCCACCTCCTCGGTGGGAGCCTCCGGCTTGGCCAGGTACTCCTCCAGCGGGATCGGCTCGAATGCCACCGTCATCAGCGCGAAAAGCTGCGAGCCCGCCACAACACGCTGGCACTCGCCCTGGGTGGTGATCGCTTCACGGATGGTCTCGCGGTAGCTCACCCGCGGCTTGCCCACGCGGATCTTCAGGCGGAAATCCCGCTCCATGCGGTGCCGCTTGATCTCCAGGTGCAGCGTGCCCATGCCGCTCATCAGCGTCTGGCCGGTCTCGGGATCGGTGCGCACGGTGAAGGTGGGATCCTCCCGGCGCAAAATCTCCAGCGTGTCGGCCAGCTTCTGCTTGTCGGCGCTGCTTTCAGGCTCCACGCTCTGGGCCACCACCGCCTCGGCGAAGCGGATCCGCTCGAGCAATATTCCCTGGTTGGGATCGCACAGCGTGTCGCCAGTCACCGCGTCCTTCAGTCCGATCACCGCGACGATGTCGCCGGCGGAAGCCTCCGCCAGTTCGTCGCGCTTGGAAGGGTCGGCCTCGGTGTGATACAGCTTCGCCACCAGCTCCTTGGTGTCGCGCGTGGCATTCAGCACCCGCGTGCCCGACTTCAGCACGCCCGAATAGATGCGCACGAACGCCAGCTCCCCATGCGAGTCGGCCACCAGCTTGAAAACAAGGCCGGCGAACGGCTCCTTGGGGTCGGGCTTGCGCGACTCCTCCTTGTCGGTGCGTTTGGGATTCGCCCCCACCACCGCCGGCCGGTCCAGCGGGCTGGGCAGGTAATGCACCACGCCGTCCAGCAGCGGCTGCACCCCCATGTGCTCGCGGCCCGAGCCGCAAAACACCGGCTGGATCCTCAGGCCGATGGTGGCCTGGCGGATGAGCTGGCGCACCTTGGCGATGTCGGGCTCCCCACCCTCGAGCACCGTCGTGGTGATCAGGTCGTCCGGGTCGTCCTCGGTGAGCACATCAAACAGGCTGGCGCGCGCCGCGGCGACCTCGTCGGCCATCTCCTCCGGAACAGGGTGCAGGGTGATGGTCTTGCCGTTGTCGGCCCGCTCGAACCGCAGCATCTTCTGCTCGAGCAGGTCAACCACCGCCTCGAACGGATGCGACGAGTCGGATTGCCCCCCCGCGCCGACAGGGAGCATCAGCGGCACCGGTCGCGCGTCGAGCCGTTCGGTGACCGCCTCGAGGGCGGCGGCGAAATCCGCCCCCACCACATCCATCTTGTTGATGAACACCATGCGCGGCACGCCGTAGCGGTCGGCCTGGCGCCACACCGTTTCTGACTGGGCCTCCACGCCCTTCTGCGCGTCGAACACCACCACGCAGCCATCCAGCACGCGCAGGCTGCGTTCCACCTCCGCGGTGAAATCGACATGCCCCGGGGTGTCGATCAGGTTGATGGTGTGATCTTTCCAGTCGAGCGGGATGCAGGCGGAGTAGATGGTGATGCCCCGCTCCTGCTCCTCCTGGTCGTAATCGGTGGTGGTGTTGCCGCTATCCACGGCGCCCAGCCGGTGGACGGCCCCGGCGTAGTACAGGATGTGCTCGGTGGTGGTGGTCTTGCCCGCGTCGATATGGGCGATGACGCCCAGGTTGCGGATGCTGGATAGCGGCGTTTGGCGGGCCATGGCGGAATCCGCGGGCGCGGCGCTTCAAGCGACAAGGCCGAACCCCCGCCGCGCGGCTGGGGCTCGGCCTGATGGATTTTCCCGACCCGATTACCAGGCGAAGTGGCTGAACGCCTTGTTGGCCTCGGCCATCTTGATCGTCTGCTCGCGCTTGCTGACCGCCTCACCCTGGCGGTTGAAGGCTGCCATCAATTCCTCGGCCAGACGCAGGTGCATCGGGCGGCCGGTCTTGCCGCGGCAGGCGGCGATGATCCAGCGGATCGCCAGGCTCTGCTGACGAACGCGGTTCACCTGCATGGGGACCTGGTAGTTCGCGCCGCCGACGCGCTTGCTGCGCACCTCGACGGTCGGCTTCACGTTCTCGATGGCGACGGTGAAGACCTCAAGCGGGTCGATACCGGGCATGCGGTTGATGATCTGGTCCATCGCGCCATACATGATGCGGGTGGCGGTGGCCTTCTTGCCGCTCCACATCAGGCAGTTCACAAACTTGCTGACGAGCTTGCTGTTGAAGCGCGGGTCGGCGATCAATTTCTCGGCGCTGGCGGTACGCTTGCCCATGTTCGTTCTGGTCCTGTCCTGTGGTGTTCTGAGAGCCCATTCGGGTTCAGGCGGCGATCACGCCGCCCGCACGATTACTTGCCCTTGTCGAGCTTGGCACCGTACTTCGAACGGGCCTGCTTGCGGTTCTGGACCGGCTGGGAGTCGAGCGCGCCGCGAACAATGTGGTAGCGCACGCCGGGAAGGTCGCGCACACGGCCACCGCGCACGAGCACGATGGAGTGCTCCTGGAGGTTGTGACCTTCACCGGGGATGTAGGCGGTCACCTCGATGCCGTTGCTCAAGCGCACACGGGCGATTTTTCGCTGCGCCGAGTTGGGCTTCTTCGGGGTCATGATCTTGACCTGAAGGCACACGCCCTTCTTTTGGGGGCATCCCAAAAGGGCAGGGTGCTTCGGCTTGCTGTGCTGCACGACGCGGGGCTTGCGCACCAACTGGTTGATCGTGGGCATGATGCCTCAAATTCCTGAAAAAACTGACCGGCCCAAGGCGCCCCGTTCGGGCACCCCAAGCCAGCAAATCGCCTCTGTTCGTCCCGCTAGTTCCGTTTTTTGGAAGCTTTTTGGGAAGTTACCACCCTACCCATCGGCCACAACGGGGTCAAGGCAACACGGCTTTTTCCAGCCTGTTTAAGCCATGGCGGGAAGTCTGTCCCCGCTTTTGCCAACCCCGCCACCACCTTTTGTCCAAATGGGGCCACCAACCGTTATCGCAGCTGAAAACCGGATGCCCAACACTCATCTTGGGCATCCGTTATAAATATAGTGAAACCAATAATTATCAATTGATTTCACTATATTTCCCTAATCAGGCCAAGCTTAGCGACTTGCGCTCCCCTTCGGCCTTTGCCTCCTGCTCCGCTGCCAGCTTGCGGATATCCTGCGTCACCCGCATCGAGCAGAACTTGGGGCCGCACATGCTGCAAAACTTGGCGGACTTGAACACATCCTGGGGCAAGGTCTCATCGTGCATGCGCCGGGCGGTTTCCGGGTCGAGCGACAGCTCGAATTGTTTGTTCCAGTCGAATTCAAACCGCGCCTTGCTCAACGCGTCGTCCCGGTCCCGGGCTCCCTTGCGGCCCCGGGCTATATCGGCAGCATGGGCGGCGATCTTGTAGGCGATAACCCCCTGACGCACATCGTCCTTGTTGGGCAGGCCCAAGTGCTCCTTGGGAGTCACGTAGCACAGCATCGCCGCACCAGCCTCACCAGCCAAGGCGGCACCAATGGCGCTGGTGATATGGTCATATCCCGGGGCGATATCGGTCACCAGCGGACCCAGCACATAAAAGGGTGCCTCGTGGCACATTTCCCGCTGTTTTTCCACATTCATCTTCACCAAGTGCATCGGCACATGGCCGGGCCCCTCGATCATGGTTTGCACGCCATGCTCCCAGGCCTTTAGCGTGAGTTCGCCCAGGGTCTTCAGCTCCGCGAATTGCGCCTCGTCGTTGGCATCGGCCAGGCAACCGGGGCGCAGACCGTCCCCCAAGCTGTAGGTGACATCATGGGCGCGCAGAATCTCGCTCAATTCATCGAAATTGGTGTACCAGGGGTTCTGCTCGTGGCGGACCAGCATCCACTGGGCGATCAGCGACCCGCCCCGGCTGACAATGCCGGTCACCCGCTTGCTGGTGAGTTGCAGGTGCTCCAGCAGGACGCCGGCGTGGATGGTCATGTAATCCACACCCTGCTGGGCCTGGCGTTCGACCATATCCAGCAGATCGCGCACCTTCAGGTCGGCGATGTCGCGGATGTCCTTCACCGCCTGGTACATCGGCACGGTGCCGATGGGCACCGGGGAGGCGGCGATGATCGCCCTTCGAATGCCGTCGATATCCCCGCCGGTGGACAGGTCCATCACGGTGTCGGAGCCGAGATGAACGGCAGTGTGCAGCTTTTCCAGCTCCTCATCGGCCTTGGAGGTGACGGCGCTGTTGCCGATGTTGGCGTTGATCTTGCAGCGCAACGCCACGCCGATACCCATCGGCTCAAGCGATCCGGCCAAGTGGTGGACATTGGCGGGAATGACCAGGCGACCGCGTGCCACCTCGGAACGGACCAGTTCGGGCTCGACCTCCTCGCGGCGGGCCACAAACTCCATGGCGGGCGTGATTTCGCCCTTGCGGGCCAGTTCCAATTGGGTAGGCATCGGGCGGATCCTCTGGGGAAAACCCCTTCCAGCCGCCCCGGCGCGGTGTTCCGCGCGGTCGCGCTCCCTGCGCCGGCATGATCCGGATCAGGTGCGAAGGGTCTGCTCTCAGCCGGCGGTCAATCCGCCGACACCCCTGGCGACAAACTCAAGCTCTAGTGTAGCCGGGCAGACTCCTCCTTCCAAGCACCTGCCCTGACGGGCGGCAGGAGATTTGGGGTAGATTGGTGGAATAGCCCCGGAGGCACGAAGCCATGTCCTTTCTTTCAGCCCCCCTCAGGTGGCTTGCGCTTTTTTCGGCGCTGGCAGTCCTGCCCGGATTTCCCTCCTGTCTCCACGCCCAGGAAAAACTGGTCGACCAAGTGCGCAAATCCATCGACAAGGGTATCCAGTTCCTGCGCGACCAGGAGCAGGGCAGGGGTCACTGGGAGGTGGATGCCG
>JAFMJU010000179.1 GCA_017853285.1 Gemmataceae bacterium | reverse complement strand
ATCTTGCGGATGCAGTCGATCACCTGCTTGCGCTCGGGCAGGCCCACCTTGGAAAAAGCCGTCAGGGCCCGGGATGCCGCGGCCACAGCCTCGTCGGCGGTGGCATACACCCCTTCGCCGCCGACAGCCGATTTGCCCGAGGCGGGAGACCCCAAAGCCGACTTCACGGCCGCCTGGATCGAAGTGGTTCCGGCAGGAATTTTGCCCGACTGGATCTGGCGGAGGACCTGCTCCACCACGCCGCGGACAACCTGATCGGATGGGATGGATTTGAGGGCGGACATCAGTACTTTTCCTTCTTTTGCTGCGAAGCTGCCAAACTATGGACCATGGAACGGTCAAAGGTACCCTTGTCTATGCCTTTTTCCGATGTTTCCCAGATTCCCAATGTTGATCTGTGCCGGTTATGCCGACTCCTTGCTGGCGTCGAACACTGTCTTGTCCGCCACCTGCACCGTGTCCACGATGCCGATGATGGCCGTGTCGATCGGCAACTTCTCGGTGGCTGGCATCAGGCGGGCGCTGGAGCCCTGGACGATGAGCACCATTTGGTGCATCCCGGCGCCCAGGGCATCCACCGCCACGAAACTGCGACCGGTGCCGGTGAGTTTGGCCCGGTCCTGCGGATCTACCCGCAGGGGTTCCACCACCAGCAACTTGTGCCCGGTCATGGACTGGGCCTTCTGGGTGGCGACAACGCTTCCCGTCACGCGTGCAAGGAACATCGACCCGACCCTCGCCTAGCCTGCCTGTTGCCAGTCGTCCGATTCAGCCGGACTGTTACTTCAGGAGCCCTTCCAGCTTTTCCAGGATTTCCCGGTTGGCCGGAAAGCGGTGCTCGTCGTCCTTCGAAAAGATCAGGTTGTCGTCGGCTTCCACATCAAAGATGCCGCCCGAGCCTGTCTTCAGTTCCACTTCCACCTGGGGGTAGGTGTTCCGCACGGCGCCCGCCAAACTGGCGGCGAAGTTGCGGTAGCCTCAGGAAGTGCAGTAAGTGATGCGCAGCTTCATCTCGTTTCCCTCCTTGTTGTTGAACCGTCGAACCGTTCCACTCACTTGGCCAGCAGGTCGCGCGATTGGCGCGCCACCACGATTTCCTCGTTGGTGGGCAGGATCCAAACCTGCGCGCGGCTGCTTGCCTTGTGCAGGGCCTTCTCGCCCTTGGCGCTGGCGTTGGTGGCGGGATCCAACTCGATTCCCATCCACCCCAGCCCTGCGATCACCCTCTCGCGCAGCAGCGAGGAGTTCTCGCCGATGCCGCCGGTGAAGAAGATGCCGTCCAACCCGCCCAAGAGGGCGATGTAGCCGCCGATGTACATCTGAATGGAGTTGAAGAAAACATCCAGCGCGGTCTGGGCCTTGCTGTCACCCTCCTTGGCCGCCTTCTCGATGTCGCGCATGTCCCGCAGGCCGCACAGGCCTTCCAGCCCCGAGCGGTTGGCGAGTTGGTCGAGCAGTTGTTCCAGAGTCTTGCCGGTCTCCCGCAGCAGGGCGGGCAGGGCGAAGACATCGAATTCGCCCACGCGGTTGTTGTGGGGCAGGCCGCTTTGCGGGCTCATGCCCAGGGTGCAGGCGATCGATTTGCCGGAGTCGATGGCGCACAGCGAGTTCGAGCCACCCAGGTGGCAGGAGATGATTTTCGCCTCGGGTTTGCCCAGCAGGTGGACGGCGCGGCCGGCGATGTAGCGGTGGCTGGCGCCGTGGAAACCCCACTTGCGCACACCGTGTTTCTCAGCCCACTCCAGTGGGATGGCGTAAAGGCCATTGCCGGGGGGAATTGTCTGGTGGAAGCCGGTCTCGAAGGCGGCGACCAATGGGATGGACGGGAATTCACGGGCCAGCAGTCGCATCGCGGCCACATAGGGCGGGTTATGCGCGGGGGCCACATCGTTGTAGGCCTCCATGGCTTCCAGCACCCTTGGGGTGACCAGTTGCGCGCCTGAGACCCCCTTGGCGTGAACCGCCTTGAAGCCGATGGCGCCCAGGTCGGAGGCCTGCTTCAGGCACCCATGACGGGCGAGTTGTTCCAGGCAGGCGCGCACCGCGGCGGCATGGTCCGGCGCGTGCAGCGAGCCTTCCTCGCGTTTGCCGGCGGCCTCCACGAACCAGGGGGTGCTGTCGGTGCCGATCCGCTCGAAGCCGCCCCGGGCCAGCAGGGTCTCGTCCGCCATGTCGAACAGGCGGTATTTGAAGCTGGTGCTGCCCAGGTTGGCGACTAACACTTTCATGGCGGAAACCTTGTCTGTGCCGTGAAAAAGATGAATCCTTCGGTGGTTCGGGCCGCGCTCCGCGGCCGGGCGGGAGTCCTTCCCGCCCGGCTGGCGGACCGGGTGATCAGTTCACCAGGCTCAGCGGGCGATGAAGCAATCCAGCACCGCCTGCTCGGGGCGGGGGATCACATGGGCGCTCACGAGTTCGCCGTGCTCGCTGGCGGCCTTGCCACCCGCGTCAACGGCTGCCCGCACGCTGCCCACATCGCCCCGCACGAAGGTGGCGATGAAGGCGTTGCCGATCTGCACCTGGCCGGCGTAGGCCACATTGGCGGCCTTGCACATGGCGTCGGTGGCGGCGATGGCGGAAATCATGCCCTTGGTCTCGACGATCCCCAGGGCCTCGGACTTGTTCACAGACATCGGTTCACTCCTTGTTGCTGGTTGTTTGGCCATGGCGGTGCGACCTTACTTGCCCGCGTTGGGCAGGGCGGCCTTCAGATCGCCGTGGGGACGGGGAATCACCTGGATCCCGACCACCTCGCCCACGCGGGAGGCCGCGGCGGCGCCGGCGTCGACGGCGGCCTTCACCGCCGCAACATCGCCCGACACCATGGCGGTGACCAGGCCGCTGCCGATCTTTGTCCACCCGATCAGGGTGACATTGGCAGACTTCAACATCGCGTCGCTGGCTTCGACCAGCGCCGTCAATCCCCGGGTTTCGATCATTCCCAGGGCTTCCAAGCTCGCTGACATCACTCACCTCCGTTTGCCCGGACCGCCCGGAAACACTCCGCCGATCCAAAACTGAAACACCCGATCCCTCCGGCGCGTCCTGCGCCGGAACCAAAGCCGCGTTCGGCCTAGCGGAACAGCTCCAGCCGTTTCGCCTTCGCCAGGTTCACCGCGTTCCCCTCATCGGTGTCGATGTGGACCTCGAGCTTCGCGCCCTGGCTCACCCGCACCAAGACCTCCTCCATCACCGCCGGGCAGTCGCTGACCACCCGTAGCTTCATGAAGTCACCGTCCTTGACCCCGTAAAAATCAGCCTCGCGCTGGCACATGTGCACATGCCGCTGGTGGCGGATCACGCCGCGCTCCAGTTTCACCATGCCCTTCGGCCCGATCAGGTAGGCGCCCGGAGAGTCGCGGTGGTCGCCGCTCTTGCGCACCGGGATGTCCAGCCCCATCTGTACCGCGTCGGTGAAGGACAGTTCCACCTGGCTGTGGTCCCTGCAGGGGCCCAGGATGCGCAGGTTGTTGATCACGCGCTGGCGCGGGCCGATGAAGGTCACGGTCTCCTCGGCGGCGAAGAATCCGTCCTGGTAAAGCCACTTGAACGGCGTCAGCTTGTGGCCGGTGCCATACAGGCGCTCGAGGTCCTCCTGCGTCACATGGGCGTGCCGGGCGGAGACATTCACCACCAGCTTCGGCTCAGCCGGCTCCACGCGGGCCGCGGAACCCGCGCAGGGCGCGCAGGCCGGCCGAAGCACGTTTTTCAGCGCCTCGCGCACCAGGATTTCGATCTGGTTCCTCTCCATCGCTTTCCCCCAAGCCCCCCGGTGTTGCCTTGTTTTTGGTCAGGTCGTGTAACCCGCGGTCGGCCGGGCCACATGCAGGCGGACCCCTGCCCGTTCCAGCATGGCCCGCGATTCGTCGGTCAGGTGGTCGTCCACCACCAGGTCGTCGATGTCATTCAGCTCGCACAGCCAGGTCAGCGCCCGTCGACCCACCTTCGTGTGGTCCGCCACCACGATCACGCGCTCGGCCCGGCTCATCATGGCCCGCTCGGTCTCCACCAGCAGGAGGTTGCTGTTGAACAACCCCTCCTCGGTGATGCCGCCCACCGAAAGGATGGCCACATGCGCGTGCAGGTCCTCCAGCATGCGGATGGTGCTGCTGCCCAGCGCCACGCCGGTGCGCGGGTAGACATAGCCCCCCAGCACCACCAGGTCGCTGCCCGGGTTGCTGGCGAACATGTGCGCGATGGGCAGGCTGTTGGTCAGCACCTGGACCCGTTTGCCCGAGCCGAGAATCTCGCGGGCCACCTCCAGCGTGGTGGTGCCCCCGTCCAGCAGCACGGTGTCGCCGTCCTGGATCAGGCCGGAGGCCAGTTCGCCGATCCAGCGTTTTTCTTCCAGCTGGCGCCCGGTCCGTTCCTCCAGGGGAGGGAGCGGGGCGCCGTCCTGGTTCCATACGGCGCCCCCGTGGGTGCGGCGCAGGTAGCCCATCTGATGCAGGTGTTCGAGATCGCGGCGGATGGTGGATTCGGAGACATCGATCTTCCGGGCCAGATCCTGCAGCGAGGCGAAGCCGTAGGTGCTGATCAGGTCCCTGAGCTTTTGCCGTCGCTCCTCGACCAGCATGGGACTCTCCTGGAACCCCCGGGAAATTGGATTTCCCGGTCTTCTACGCCAAAATGCTTCCAAGCGCAGTTGGGCAGAATTGGATGAAATCAGCCAATATCTGCCACATCCTTCTGGAAGATTATGGCTGAATAGTTGGCCTGTCAATCCTATAGTGCCCGATTTATCTCACCATTGGCTGCGGAAAAGCTTCCTTAATCCGCCAAAAGCTGGCAAGTGCTCGGCTCAATCGACTCAAACAGCCCAGCCGTTACAAGCTGCTCAGCTGAAACTTTTGGCACCTTGTGGCCAACGGGTGAATCTGGTTGAGGTCTGGGGTGGCTTGATCCCTTGGGTGGGGAGGCAAGGGCGTTATGATGAAGTTGTTCTAAAGGAGAGGGGGCCGTGGCTCCGGCAAAAGCCGGCGCGCATGACCGCCACCGAAGGTCACATCCCTAGTAACTGGGGGATATGGCCTGAATTCGCCCCAAGTTCCCTCAAGGATTGGTCAAGCCATGGCGCAGCAGGTTGTTCCCGGAAATCAGGCAGGCACCCCCCAATGCGGCGCGGACATTTTCGTGCAATGCCTGATCAACCACGGGGTGGACCATATGTTCGCCTACCCCGGTGGTGCCAGCATGCCCCTGCACCAGTCGCTGACCAAATACGCCGACCGCATCCGCACCATCCTGCCCCGCAATGAGCAAGGTGGCGGTTTCGCCGCGCAGGGTTATGCCCGCACCACCGGCAAGGTGGGACTGTGCATGTCCACCAGCGGACCGGGCGCCACGAACTTCGTGACCTGCCTGGCCGACGCGAAGATGGATTCGATCCCCATCATCGCCGTAACGGGTCAGGTTAGTACCCCGGTCATCGGCACCGACGCCTTCCAGGAGACCCCGATCGTCGAGGTGTGTCGCCCCATCACCAAGCACCACTATCTGGTCACCAAGACCGAGGACATTCCCCGGGTGGTGAAGGAAGCCTTCCATTTGGCGGTCACGGGCCGGCCGGGTCCGATCATCATCGACCTGCCCAAGGATGTGCAGACCCGGATGATCGTGCCTGACTACGACCCGCCGATGAACCTGCCCGGCTACAAGCCGGAACGCCGCGCCACCCGCAAGGAACTGGAGCAGGTTCTGGAATTGTTGAAGGCCTCGTCCCGCCCCATCATTTACGCCGGCGGGGGCGTGGTCCAATCCGGCGCTTCTGACAGCCTGCGCGCCTTCGCGGAGAAGGCCGGCATTCCGGTGGCCATGACCCTGCTTGGTTTGGGCGGTTTTCCGCATGACCATTACCTCAGCCTCAACATGCTGGGTATGCACGGGACCATCTACTCCAACTACGCGATCAACGAGGCCGATCTATTGCTGGCTTTCGGCGTGCGGTTCGATGACCGCGTCACAGGCAAGCTCAGCGAGTTTGCCAAGCATGGCAAGATCGTGCACATCGATATCGATCCCTCCGAGCTGAACAAGAACAAGAAGGCGATTCTGCCGATCCACGGCGACATCGCCCAGGCCTTGCAGGACTTGGTGCGGATGGTGGAAGCCAGGCCCCAGGGAGCCGCACCACTTACCCACGATCTCAAGCCGTGGATGCGCCAGATCGACACCTGGCGCGAAAACGAGCCGATGCGTTACGCCGACCGCGATGACGCCATCCTGCCCCAACATGCCATCAAGCGGCTGTACGAGATCCTTCGCGACCGCGGCCGGCTGGACGAGACCATCGTCAGCACAGGCGTGGGCCAGCACCAGATGTTCGCCGCCCAGTATTTCGGCTTCAACAAGCCGCGGACTTGGGTCACCTCGGGTGGTCTTGGAACCATGGGTTTCGGGCTGCCGGCGGCCATGGGGGCCCAGGCCGCCCATCCGCTGAAGACTTGCATCGACATCGACGGCGACGGCAGCTTCCTGATGAACATCCAGGAGCTGGCCTGCTGTTTCGTCGAGAAACTGCCCGTGAAGGTTCTGTTGTTGAACAACCAGCACCTGGGCATGGTGGTGCAGTGGGAAGACCGTTTCTTCGAGGGGAATCGGGCGCACACTTACCTGGGTGCCGGTCCCGATCGCGGGCCCTACCCGGATTTTGTCACCATCGCCAAGGGCTTCTCGTGCAATGCCCGGCGCATCAGCGAGAAGGGCGATCTGGACAGCGCCCTGATCGAGATGATCGAAAGCAAAGGCCCCTATGTGCTGGATGTGATGATCCCGCACCAGGAGCATGTCCTGCCCATGATCCCAAGCGGCATGACCGTGCGCGACATGATCAAGACCTAACCTGTTCCCTTTCCGGGCCGCAGTTGGCTTAGAATGCACCGCGTGGACCTTTCCACGCGGTGTTTCCTTTGGGGGAGGCTGCCATGCGTTCTCAGCGCCGGGACGGTTTCACCCTGATCGAATTGCTGGTGGTCATCGCCATCATCGCGGTTCTGGTTGGGTTGCTGGTGCCCGCCGTGCAAAAGGTGCGCGCGGCCGCGCTGCGGATGAGCTGCTCCAACAACCTGAAAAACTGGGGTCTGGCTTTCCACAATCACCTGTCGGCAACCGATCGGTTTCCGGCGATCTGGTCGTTGAATCCGGGAATGCACAGTTGGTCGGTGCCGCTGCTGCCCTATGTCGAACAGGAAAACCTGTTCAAGCAGATCAACCCGGCCCAGGATTGGGATGGTCCCGCCAACCTGGCAGCCGCTTCCGCGCGAATCCCCGTTTTCATTTGTCCGGCCACCCCATCAAGTCGTGACCAGACGCTGGCATACAAAGGGGTGACTCTTGGCCCCGGGGATTACATCCCCATGCGGGATGTGGATCCCAACCTGTTCTCCAGCGGGATCCTGCGTCTGCCGCCCACCGGTGATATCAACGGGGTAATGATTGAGCGGATTCCCACCCGCCTGCCGGACATCACGGACGGGACCAGCAACACCGTGCTGTTGGGGGAGGATTGCGGGCGCAGCAGCCAGTATAAAAACGGCAAGCTCGTGGGGCCGGCTTTTGAACCGGTTGGCTGGGCTTTCAGCAATCCGTCACCCAATCTGGACGGGCAGGACGCCCAAGGCAACATCCTGGGCACAAGGTCCATGAACGGCAACAATTATTTCGAGTATTACTCCTTCCACAGCGGGGGAGGCAACTTTGTCCATTGCGATGGTTCGGTTCGTTTTATTGCCGAAACCCTGCCCATTGCGGGCATGGCCGCCTTGGTCACCCGGGCGGGAGGGGAAGTGATTCAGGAAAATTGACATATCATGGAGTTTTTTGGTGGCGCAATGATCTTGTCATTTCAGGGTTTT
>JAFMJU010000178.1 GCA_017853285.1 Gemmataceae bacterium | reverse complement strand
CTGGATTCGCCCTACCGCGATGGCCGCGCCCGGGGCGACTGGTGGAAATGGAAGATCGATCCCTTCAGCATCGATGCGGTGCTGGTGGCGGCGCAGCGTGGCCGCGGCCGGCGCGCCAGCCTGATGACCGATTACACTTTCGCCGTGTGGCACGAGGGAAAGCTGGTCACCATCGCCAAGGCCTACAGCGGTCTAACCGATGAGGAGCTGGTGCTTGTGGACAAGTTCGCGCGCACCCACACCCGCGAGAAGTTCGGTGCCGGCCGCACCGTGGAGCCGGTGCTGGTGTTCGAGCTGGCTTTCGAGGGGATCCAGCGGTCCACCCGCCACAAGTCGGGCATCGCGCTGCGCTTCCCCCGCATCGCCCGGTGGCGGCACGACAAAAAGCCTGAGGAGGCCGACCACCTATCCGCCCTGATGGCCCTCCTGCCCGCCGAGCCAGCCAAACCCAAAACCAAAACCGGTGAGCTGTTCCCCGACTGGGTGCCGTGAGGGATAAGTTTTTACTTGCCCGCGCGAAGGACCGAAAGGTTCTCCTTCAAGGTCGCTTGCACACCCTTGAATTCCAGCACCGTGCCGTCTTGTCCTTCCACGCGGAGAGTGTGCGGCCCGGCCCGGAACGCCTTGGGCTGCCAGGTGGAGCCGCGGATGCGCAGCGTGTAGACCACCTCGCTAGTGGTCTCGTCCACCACCTGGATGACCGGATCCGTGAAGCCGGTCTCCAAGGTGGGAAGCCAGGCCAGGGCCCTGCGTCCGTAGTTGTCCTCCTGTGTGATGGTGAGCGGCCAGCCGGGGAACTGGGTGGCGCCCGGTTTGGTCACATCCACAAAGCGGGGCCAGCACTCCATGGTGATCTGCCGGGTGGGTTTGTTGAAACGCACCAGGCCGAAGCCGGCTGCTTGGTAATTGGCGGGGGAGGGGTTGGCGTAGGCGGCCACGGTGATGCGGTTGCCGAGCCCGTCTTGAAAATCGCCGGCAGCGGGCAGGGGACTACCTGGGAATGGGCGGGTGTTTTTCTCCAAAGGAGCCCAGGAACGGCCGTACAGGTTCCAGATGCTGGGGCTGGTGAACTGCCAGCCGCTGTCGCCCCACTCGTTGACCCCATGGCGCACCACGGTGGCCAGATGCTGGTCACCGGCCATCATGAAGGCGAAACCTTTGCGTATCTCGCGCAGCGCCGCGTCCCGGCCCGACTGCGGCCAGCCGTTGCAGTCCAGGTCGGCGATCACGCGGTCTTGCTTCGGGCCGTGCAGGTGGGCCGCTCCACAGAACGGGCTCTGGCTCAGCACGCACTTCATGGTGGTTCCCCGCCAATCCTTGGCCCATCCGGACAGAAAGCGAAGCTGACGGTCCCCCAGTAGCGTGGCCTCGGGCACGTCCAGGCTTTTGGGGTCAAGCTTGGGATCGGTCACATGGTCGGGCCTTGGCCCCCGAACATCGACCAAACCCAGCGGGCCCGGTTTCCATTTTCGGTCTTCCAGGATGGCGAAATCGATGCCGCCCACATTCAGGGCGGTGAAGTAGACGCCGATCCCCTGCGCCACCGGGCCGGGATCCACCGGGTCTGGCAGGTGGCCACATTGCTGGCGCTGCACCATGTTCACATAGGCGGCCGGCATCATGTAACCGCCATCGGCCCCGTTGGGGTGGAGCGACTTTTTACCGCCGGCACCCCAGACATTCGGGTGGCCCACATCGTGATCATCGGGGATGGTCACCGTGGGCCGGTCGCGGATGATGTCGCCGAACTGCCGGCCGAAAAGCAACCAGGCGGCCAGGTGCTCCTTGTGGTCGTAACTCTGGTCGCCGGCGAAAAACAACAGGTCGGGGTCGAGTACCTTCAGGTTGGCAATCAGGTCGGACCTTTCGTTCCTGTCGAGGTTCGAATTGCAGGACAGGTTGCCGACCACAATCTCGTTCTTGGCCACCGGGTTGGCCCGGATGGTGCCGGTGTAGGATGCGCCGCCCGGGTGGATCACCCGGTAGGTGGCGGGCTTGTCGTCCTTCCATCCCTCGACGCGGAAGACATGACTCCAGCCTTCGGTGTCCACCTCTCCGGTCGACACCCGGCGGAATCCTTGGCCTTGGTCGATCTCCAGGTGCACCGATCGGCTTTCACCGGGTTTCAGCGGGTAGAGCTGGGTGTTTAGCTTCAGCACCCCCCGGTGGGTGGTGTACAGGCAGAAACAGATGACCTTGTCCCGCGCGACATCGGGGATGACCAGCTTGGTCCTCAATGGTTTGTACTTGCCATCGGCCCCCCGGTATTGCTCCGGGATGAGATCGATCCGAGGCGCGAAGGCGTCGGGCTGCTGGTTTCCCAGCAAGACAAGAAAAGTGAGCGTGACCAGGCTGGACATATTTGATTTCTCCTTGGTCCAAACTCTAGCAGAAGATACAGAATAGCGCGGGCGAAAGGCTGTCCGAACGGTTAGAATGATGGGAACCGGCTTGGGAAGTTCGTGCCACTTCACCATTCCATCAGGCAGATCAACCATGCGCGCCTTCCATCAAACGCTTCGCACCCGCGCCGGGCTGGCGGTGATCGTGGCAGGGCTTTGCGCCGTTTCCGGGTGGGCCTGGTTCGTGCCGGTGCCTCCCGGTGGGGAAGGGCTTCGCGCCCCAGACCTGTCCGGTCCATGGCGTGAGGTTCCATCCGGTCGGGAATCCGAGGGGGACAAACTGCTGACGGCCCTGGGCCTGGCGGATAATCCCAAAACTGCCCTGGCATACCTGAACCATTTGGGCCAACTGGAGGCCCCCGAAAAATTGGACGCGGCGCTGACCGACCTGGCGGCCGATGACTTTGCGACACGCCAAAACGCCGAGCGGGTGCTGCAGGCCGGCGGGTTGCCCGCGCTGAAGCTTCTGGAAAAGGCCGCCACCAGCGACGATCCCGAAGTGGCGCGACGGGCGGGGGAGTGCGCCCAGGCCATCCGCCGCGGGCGGTCCCCCCAAGTGGTGGCAGCCTTGGGCCGCCTGCTCGAGCGTTACCGCGAGCCGATGGCGGTGGAGGCGCTTCTGGCCGCCGGGGGACAACTTTCCCCGGACGAGGCCCCATTGTTTGAGACACTGGCAGGCGAGTTGGGCCGCATGCGCGCCGCGGGGTTGGGACTGCCGGCCTTGGCCGGCGCGCTGGCTGACCGCGCGTCCCACCGCAGGGCGCTGGCCGCGGCGGCGCTGGGAAACGACCCGGAGTGGGCCGACCGCGTGGTGCCCCTGCTGGATGACACCAACTCCCGTGTTCGTCTGCAGGCGGCTTGGGCCCTGGTGCGCGGTGGCCGCCGGGAGGGGATGCCGGCGCTTCTGGAGGGATTGGCCGAGGCGCCTGCCGGTCTGCGGGAGCAGGTGGTGGAACACTTGTACCAGATGGCTGGAGACAGCGCGCCCGACGCTGTTTGGGGCCCGGCCCCGGAGGAGCGCCAGGAATTCACCGCCACCTGGAAAGACTGGTGGGCCAAGGCGGGCCCCGGGTTGGCCGACATCACCCCAGGCCCCAGGCCGTTTTTGGATCGCACCCTCGTGGTCCTTCTCGACGCGGGCGAGGTGGCTGTCCTGGATAGCCAGGACAAGGATGTGTGGCGGATCAACAAGGTGGACTTTCCGCTGGATGCCGAGCCGCTGCCCGGCAACCGGGTGCTGCTGGCGGAAAACCAGGGCGGGCGTGTGACCATCCGTTCCCGCACCGGCCGCATCCTGTGGCAGTACCCGGTGGAGGCGCCCATCGTGGCGCAGGCCCTGCCGGGGGGAAACATCTTCATCGCCACACGCACGGATCTCTTCGTGGTGGACCGGCAGGGCAACCGCGTGCGCGAATGGAAGCGCCCGCGCAACGATGTGGTGATGCGGGCCAGCGCCCTGCCCGATGGAGGCCTGGCGCTGGTGACCATGCGACAGCGGTTCATGCGTCTCGACGCCGCCGGCGAGGTGGTGGAGAGCTTCCCGGTGATGGTGAGCACCACCGGCGGCCGGGTGGATGTCGCCCCCGATGGCCGGGTGCTGATCCCCATGATGCACCAGGACATGGTGCTGGAGCTGGACGGCAACGGCCAGGAGCTGCGCCGCTTCCGCGTGGGGGAGCCGATCGTTGCCCACCGGTTGGCCAGCGGCCATGTGATGGTGACCAGCATGGCTGAGCAGAAGGCGATGGAATTCGACGCGGCGGGGCGGGTGGTGTGGGAATACCAGTCGCGCACCAGCCGTGTCTCCCGGGCATTGAGGCACTGAGACGGGAGACGGCCGTCCTGAAGGAATAGCCGGGGGCGAATGGAGTGAGACGAGTGGGTTGGTCGCTGATCGTCATCGGCATCGGTTTGTGGGGCTCGCTCTTCTGGCAAGCCTGGCAAGGCCGGGTGTCCACCGTTCCGCCCGACCAGATGGACGAGGAGGCCGGGGGCGCCAACGCCGCCCGTTTGGCTGGACTGCGCGAGGCGGTGCGTTCGGGCGACAACCGGGCCATGGCGCGTGAGCTGGACCGTTTCCTGCCCGGGCCCGACGACGAGAAGAAATGGCCCAAATGGATCGCCCAACTGGCAGATGACGACGCCTCGCGTCGCGAGGCCGCGCGCGTCGCCTTGCTGGAGGCCGGTCCGGCGGTTCTGGGCCACGCGCGCAGGGCCCGGTCGATGGAGACCGACCTCACCGCCCGGGCGCTGCTAGACTCGCTGGCTGACGACTTGCCCGCCAAAACCACCTCGTCCGCCCTGGTGCAAGCGATCCGCCAGGCCGATATCGGCAAGGATCCAGCCGGGGTTCGGGCATTGTTTTGGCGGCTGGTACCGCACACACCCGACTCGGCCGTGGAGCAGGCGCTGGCGCGCGAGCTCGAGGTGGACCTGGCCGCCCCGGGCGGTGTGGAAGCCGCCCGTGCCAAACTGGAGGATGCGGACCCCGCCCGCCGGGAAATGGCCATCACCCTTCTGGCGGGAAAGAGTGGTGAGGGCAACCTGCCGGCCGTGCTGGTCAAGCTGTCGGCCGACGCCGACCCCGCGGTGGCACTGCGAGCCAGGCTGGCCCTGGTGGATATCGGCCAGAAAGTGAGGCCGACGGATTTGGCCGAGCGCCTGGCGGATGCGCCGGCCCCCCTGTGCCGCAAAGCCGAGGCGCGCCTGCTATGGCTGGGCCGCGACGCCGATCCATTGCCACCCTGGAGGGAGGATGCCGGCAGCCGGGCCGCCTGCGCCCAAGCCTGGCGGCAATGGCTGGCCGAGCCCGGCCGTGACAAGCTGGAATTGAGGCCGGTGCCATCTATCGACCGAGTGTTGGTGGGTCAGATCAATTCCGCCCAAAACGAGAGCGTGTTGCTCGAGCTGGATCCTGCCGGGAAAACCCAGGGCCGCCTGCTCACCAGCGATTTGATTGCCTCCTGCGGTTTTGGTTCCGACGGCAGGCCGTTCCTCGCCAAGTCCGACGGGGAGACCGGCCAACTGGCATGGACGGAACGCGAGGGAGATGCCAAGCGCGAGCCGGTTGAACTGCAAGGCCGTCTGGTGGGTTTGATTCCTGCCGAGGGCGGTGGATTCCTGCTGGCCCGGCGTGACCGGGTCAGCAGGCTCGATGCACAGGGCAAGGAAACCGGCGATGCGCTGGTTTCCCTGGGCAAAAGGGTCATTTCCTCGGTTGCGGTCGCCCGCGACGGCTGGTTTGCCGTGTGGCGTGACGATGGCATCCTGGTGTGGCACAATGCCGCGGGCGAAATGGTGAATCAGTTCCGGCTACCTCCCCCCCAGGTGGTGGGAGCGGGAATCCAGGTGTTGCCTGGCCGCCGGCTGCTGGTTCCGCTGGTGGGTGAAAACCGCGTGGCGGAGCTGGACCGTGACGGGCGGGAGATCCGTTCCATCAGCGTCGATTCCCCCTTGGCAGCCATCCGATTGCGGGATGGTGGCACCCTGGTCACTTCTCCCGAGGGGCTGACCCGGCTCGATCCGGCCGATCGGCTGCTGTCGCGCCAGCGGGTGGACTGGCTGCCGGTTGCGCTTTCTATCCGGTACAAGGCCGGGCCATGAGGAATACCCGCCGGCCTGGCGGGACTGAGAATAGGTGAAATGTATGGGTGAAATGGCGGAAAATATCCGGGCGAACCATCTGGTCTACCCGGAAGACCGGCGGATGCGGATCCATGTGCGCCTGCCCTTCCTGGTGCTGGGTGCTGTGGCCGCGGTGCTGCCCTTGGCGGGGGCCTGGGTATGGATGCTGGTCTTCGGCCTGCCTGAGTTGGCCCCGTCCCCGCGAATCACCTACCCCGACGACCCGGTGGGTTTTCCCGTGTGGCTCCGCCTGGCACATTTCGTCAATCTGGTGCTGATGGTGCTATTGGTGCGCAGCGGACTGTCCATCTTGATGGACCATCCCCGGCTGTACTGGAACGACCACTGCACGCCGGGTTCCGACTGGATCCGGTTCACACCCTTCGAGGTGCCCAAGGATCGCGTCTGGACCGCCAAGGACGACAGCCGCTACCTGTCGCCCTGGATCGGCCTGCCCGGTTTCCGCCACACCATCGGCATTGCCCGGCACTGGCACTTCCTCAGCGCCTTCTTTTGGCTGGGCAACGGACTGATCTTTGTCGCGCTGCTGTTTGCCACCAATCAGTGGAAACGGCTGGTCCCCACCGACCTGTCGCTGTTCACCGAGGCGGCCAAGGTCATGGTGCACTACGCCACCTTCCACCTGCCCGTGGAACCGGATGGTTTCTTCCGGTACAACGCGCTCCAGCAACTCAGCTACTTCGGCATCGTGTTCATCGTGGCGCCGGTGTCGCTTCTCACCGGCCTGGCCATGTCGCCGGCCATCGACAACTGGGCCGGGTGGTACCCCAAGCTCTTCGGCGGCAGGCAGGCCGCCCGCTCGATCCACTTCCTGGCGATGTGTTCTTACCTGGCGTTCCTGGTGCCCCATGTGGGCATGGTGGTTATCACCGGCTTGTGCCAGAACATGAATCACATCATCTCCGGCACCGACACCACCGGGCCGGAAGGCCTGCTGGTCTTCCTGGCGGGAGTGGCCGGGATCCTGGCACTCTGCTGGGCGACCCATTGGGTTTCGTGGAAACGACCGCGCTGGGTGCAGATGGGCTTCCGGCGGATCCTCGGCCCGCTGCAGCGCGCCGTGTTGAACCGGCTGCCCAGCCGCAGGCAATACACGCGCGATGATATTTCCCCGTACTTCTGGCCCAACGGCAAGCTGCCCCACTGCCCCGAGTGGGAAGGTTTGGGAGACCTGCGCCGCCAGGGTTTCAAGCTGAAGGTTTCGGGTCTGGTGGAAAACCCGGTGGAATTGGGGATCGACGAACTGGAAAATCTGGGCAAGCGCGAGCAGATCACGCTGCACCACTGCATCCAAGGGTGGTCGGGCGTGGCGCAGTGGGGCGGGGTGACCCTGCGCCAGTTGATCGACCTGGTGAAACCGCTGCCCGACGCGAAGGTGGTGGTGTTCCGTTCGTTTGGCGAGGGCCATTACGGCGGCGAATACTACGACACACTCACCCTGGAAAATGCCGCCCACCCCGAGACGATGCTGGCCTGGGAGATGAACGACCATCCCCTCACCGACCTGCACGGCGCTCCGCTGCGCCTGCGGGCCGAGAACCAGTTAGGATACAAGATGGTGAAGTGGATCAAAAGCGTGGAATTTGTCCATTCCGAGAAGGAGGTGGGCAAAGGCTACGGCGGCAAGAACGAGGACGACGAGTATTACCCCGTGGTGGCGAACATTTGACGGCAAAGTGTCGTCCAATTACCCAGATTATCCAGTCGACTGGTTTTCGTGTGTGTTTTGGACGATTTACCGGCTATTTTCAGGGATTTTTCCGCCTCCAGCGAAATTTTTCGGGCTCTCGAGCGTAGTCTGATTAGCCAGACTGCTTGAGAAA
>JAFMJU010000177.1 GCA_017853285.1 Gemmataceae bacterium | reverse complement strand
TGGTGGCAAAGATGTAACACCAAACCAGCCACCAGGGGGAAACCTTGTGCTTCGCGGATTGCACATATAGGGTGTCGATTGCTTTGCGGATATCCGGGTTGGCCGCGCAGACCAAAAGGAGTTTGGCGTCCTTGTCGGTTAGAGGTTGCCTCAGCGTGATGGTTCCCGCGGCGGCATCATGGGAAAAGACCGCCGGATTCAAATCCGAATAACGGGGGTCAAACCCTTTCACATCTTCAGGCAACTTGAAGGTGACCGAAGGCCTTTCGGTTTTCCCGGTTTTTTTGATCTCATCTGCTTGACGGGTTAATTCCTGCCGAACCTTGTTGAGTTCGGCCCGGAAAGAGTTGGGAGCGGTAGCGCCGGCGATCCTGTCCCTGTCGATGTCCGAAAGGACACCGGTCATCTGCAGGTTGTCGCCGAGCTTGTCGCCAACTCGACGGATCCTGCCAGCCTGGGCTACCTCCCATTTCAAGTCAGTTTCCGCCAAACTATCCGCTCCAGCCAATCTGGCCGGGCTTTCGGCCAACACCTCCAATTTTCCGGCTGGGTCAAATCGGATTCCGTCCACCTGGCTGCCAGAGAAGGTTGAGACGGTGGGTTGATTCTCCACCATGCTCGCCAGTGTCATGACGGCAAAAGATAACCCCATGAAAAATAGTCCCAAGACCATTTTGAATGGGGTGGAAAGGTCCACCTTCAGCCAAATCCATGCGAATACCGGTCCCAGGATGAAAATTCCCAAGGCGTTGATCGATTGGAACCAGGCTGTCGGAATAAAGGAAGCGCCGGATTCAACGGGAATATCGCCCGTACCCGGAGGCGCCGGTGATTTCTCTTTCAAAGCGAAAAGGTTCCAAAGCGAAGCTCTTGCGGTTTCGGTTTCTGAGCCGACCACGGATGGGGCGGGGCCGGGAGAGGGGAAAAGGGGAGGCGGATTGGTGGAGCCACTCCATGAACGGTTGGTGGTTTTATCTGCCCAAAGGTTGAGGGCGTTTCCGGCCTGTTCAAAGGCGGCCCAAAAGAAAATCACAAACAGTCCCAGGAGGGCAATCGCCAAAACCCGATCCCGCAACGCGTTGGTCGTTTTGGAACAAATGAACGCGACTGTCAGCAGGGACAGGCCAATGATCACGCTGGAGGCCCCACTTGCGACAGACCCAGCCATAAACATCGTCCATGCAGCCCAGGCAAGGAAACCCAAACCGCCGAAAAACATTGCCGCCATGGCGACACGGTTCAGGGTGGGGTAGGCCTCCGGGGTGACAAGGGCTTGCTCCTCGCTGAGTTCGGCACCAGCTTTTTCACCTTTTGCCAAAAACTCGGTCGGGGCAATGCTACCTTCTGGCAATTCTTTGATCAGGGGGGAGCCAATCAGGTAGGTGAATAACCCGAGGACCATGCCGACACCGGCGATGAAAAAACCGGAGTGATAGCCCCCCTGGGTGTTTTCAGCCAGCCATCCGCATGCCAAAGGGGCCAAGAAAGCTCCTAAATTGACCCCCATGTAGAAAATCGTGTAGGCGCCATCCTTGCGAAGGTCGCCTTTGCCATAAAGGCGGCCCACCTGGGTGGACATGTTCGGCTTGAAAAAACCGTTTCCAATGATGAGCAAAACCAGGGCAAGGTAAAAAATCCAAGGCTGCTCAAATGCCATGAAAAAGTGGCCAAAGGCCATCAAAAGCGCACCAATAATCACTGCCATCCGGTTGCCCAGGTACCGGTCAGCCAGAAATCCGCCAATCAGCGGAGTGACATAAACCAGCGAGGTGTACCACTTGTAAACGCTGGAAGCATCGGACTGGCTCCACCTGAAATAATTCACCATGTACAGCAACAGCAGGGCGCGCATCCCGTAATAACTGAAACGCTCCCACATCTCGGTGAAAAACAGGATGTAGAGGCCGATCGGGTGTCCCAGAAAAGTCGGCTGGGCCTTGTTTGGGGTCGCGGTGGAATGGGGCATGGGACAACCTGGTTTGGGTCCGTGGGTGCTGAGACAAGTCCCCGGGCAGGGAATTCTCCCGGCGCATGATTTCCTGAGGCCTTAATATAGGTTAAAAACTAGGGTGCTGCAGCCATTTTTTGGCCATTTCAGGAAGTGCCCAACCCATGGTGCATGGCGAAGAAGGGAACCAGGGAATATTCGGCGACCCTGAAACAGGCCATGTCGGCCGTGCCGACACATCCCCAGGCCTGGCCCGTTCACTGGATGAAAGTGGAATTCATCCGGCGTCCATGGCGGTTGCGGGTACTACCGTTGGCGATTACACCGTGCTTTCCCTGCTGGGGCAGGGAGGTTGTGCCCGGGTATACCTTGCGACGGATAATCGACTGAAAAGAAGGGTCGCCCTGAAGGTCCTGCGGGGTGGGCATTCTGTTTCCCCCGAGCAGCGAAGGCGTTTTGAGTTGGAAGCCGCGACCCTGGCGAAGCTGAACCATCCGGGAATTGTCCAGGTTTACGAGGTGGGGGCTTTCGACAAAGGCAATTACATCGCGCTGGAATTCCTCGAGGGGGGAAGCTTGGACCAGGCCTTGAAGGGAAGGCCTATCCCTCCCGGGGTTGCTGCGGTTTTGGTCCAGAAATTGGCTTTGGTGATACAAACCGCCCACGAGGCTGGGGTTTTGCACCGCGATCTCAAGCCGGCCAATATCCTCCTGGCAAAGGCGGTTCCTCCGCGGGATGGGCAAACCTTGCAGGTGGGTGATTCTTTGGCCGATCTGGCCCGGGTGAGCGACTTCGGATTGGCAAGGTATGTGGGTGACGAGGGGAACACCCAGTTAGGGGAGGTGGTTGGAACTCCCAGTTACATGGCTCCGGAACAAGCATCGGGCCCCAAGCAGAAACATGGACCGGCAACAGATGTATATAGCCTGGGTGCGATCCTCTATGAGGCATTGACGGGGCGACCACCATTTCAGGCGGCCACAAGCCTGGCCACGGTCCTGCTGGTGATAAAGCAAGACCCGGTTCCCCCCCGTCGTTTGAATCCGAATGTGCCCAGGGATCTGGAAACCATTTGCCTGAAATGTCTCGCCAAAGATCCTGCCAAACGGTATCAGACTTCCAGGGCTCTTGCGGATGATCTGGGGGCTTGGAAGGCTGGACGCCCAATTTCCGCCAGGCCTGCCAGCCTTCCCGAAATCGCATGGAAATGGGTCCTCAGGAATCCTTGGCCCAGCGCGGCCGCCCTTGCTTCACTGCTTTTGCTGATGACGGTCCTTGTTTCAGTTGCCCAAATACGCGGGATTCGCCAGGCCGATCGCAATCGTGCCTTGTTGGACCAAATCCTGGTTGCCGATGGTATGACTCTTTCCCCGCTGTTGGAGCAATGGCGGGATGCCGGTTTGGACAGTGCGTCTCTCGACCAGGAAATCATCCGGACCAAGGAAGACAAGGAGATCACTTCCCGGCAAAAAAGTACCCGTTGGCTCAATCTGGCCCTGGCCCAAGAAAATTCCGTGGCCTTGATGGAATGGCTTGAGCAAAGGGTGCTGGTGAATCTGGTGGGTCCTGAATACCTCCCTTTGATCGGGTCAAAGCTGGACCGGGCAGATGTGGACAACCGCGCCCGGATTCGTCTTTGGGCAGACCACGCGTTGGATTCCCGCTACAGGATTAGGTTGCTGGGTATTTTGGCAAACACGAGTGACTCCACGAGTGCCTTTCAGCTACCAGATTATCGTTTCATCGCCAGGGAAATGCTTGAAAAGGATACCGGTCTCAGGCGGTTGTGGGCCTCGGTTTTCACCCCGGTTTCCAAAAATCTGGTGGATGAGTTTCAGGGCATCTTCTCAGGGGGTCTTGAAAAATTGGGCCCTGCCCAAAGGAGGGCGGTGGTTTCCTACCTGATTTGGTTTGGCAAACGGGATGCGCGCGGATTGCTGGCCCTGGGTTTGGGTTCGGATGGAACTGTTTTGCGCGAATTGGTGGACGAGTTGCAGGCTGAGGTGAAGCTTGATGAAAGGCAATGGAGCGCCCTGTGGCAATTGGCTGAACAAACGGAAACCGGGAAGGACCTGGATTGGCCTGGTGTGAATGAGGCCCTGGCAGGTCAAAGCGGGTTCAAGAGGAAAGCCCGTGCCAATGCCTTGTTGCTGTTGATGATCGCCACCGGACGGGACGATCGTGGGCGAATCCTCGCCGCTTTGGAGGAAGTTCTGCGCCAGTCGGCCGATCCCGAAGCCCGCCATCACCTTGTCATTTACGCGGGCCAGGCCCAGGTTCCCCCGGACTTTTTCCTGGACCTTTTCCGGAACTCCAGCGACACCAGCGTTCGCCGGGCCGCCTTGTGGGCGTTGGGCGGTTATCCCAGAACTGCGTTTCCCATTCAATTTTCCTGGGAAAGCTGGCTGGATGAATTGGCCAAAACGCATCGACAGACCACTGATACCGGGCTTCATTCCGCGATTGATTGGCTGGTTGGAATGGTTTGGAACGATGCCGGGGGCAAGGGAACCGAATGGTTGAAGAAGGGAAATGAAAACCAGTCGGTGGTGGTCAACTCCCTGGGAATGAAACTTGCGAAGGTGGAAGGGGGAAGGGAATTCCGGATGGGTGCCCCGAAGAAATTGAACGCGCCCCTGGATGACATCCCAATTGCCCGGCCGGTCCGTTTGGCTTCCGGATATTTATTGGGGACTCGCGAGGTGACGGTGGGCCAGTTTCGCCAATTTCGCCCGGGTTTTGCCGCCGGTTCCAAAGATCCTGATGAGCCAGCCGTGTCCGTATCGCTTTTGGATGCGGCCCGTTTTTGCAACTGGTTGAGTTCGCGGGAAGGCATTCCTCCCGAGCAGTGGGCCTACCCGCCCCAATGGGAAAAAACCGAGGATTGGCCAACCCTTTTGGAGCAATTGCGCATCCACCGGGACCGGTTGGGAAAGGAAAAGGCCAAAGGGTACCGTTTGCCCGGCGAGGCCGAATGGGAATTCGCCTGCCGTGCCGGATCAGGTGAGCCGCGCTCCTTTGGGATGGACGGCACATTGCTCGAGAAATTTGCCTACATGGCCGTGCATGAGACCAGTCCCCAAAAAGTGGGAGCCTTGCTGCCCAATGATTTCGGTTTTTTTGACATGTTGGGAAATGCACTCGAGTGGACTGATGATCAATCCGAACCCGGACTCATGGAATCAGGCAGGGTGGGTTTGGGGCGGGGAACGGTGGATCCGGCAGGGGCACGATGGGTGATGCGGGGTGCCGGATTTGATTTTCAACCGCTTTTTTTTCGTTCGGACTACCGTTACCGGGAATTTCCAGCAGAAAAATGGTTTTCTTATGGGTTCCGTGTAGCCAAATCGGTTCCCTGAGCGGGTTTGGCGCCGCCGCCGGGTATCCCGCTCCTCGAAGAGTGCATTCCCCTTCTAAGTTTGCGCGATTCCAACCGGGGCGCCAGCAATTTCCGGCATTTGTTTGCAATCATTTCATTGGAATTGATGACCCAATCCGCGGTGTTACCTCGTCCTAACCGGCGTTTGCCTGCACCGGGTCTATGTCAGACTTGAGGCACCGGGCGATGTTTCGCAGGGCTTGGCGCATCCTTTGTTCGTTTTCAACAAGTGCCAGCCGGAGGTAGCCCTCACCAAGTTCACCGAACGCCCTGCCGGGGCTCACGGCTACTTCCGCTTCCTCGATTAGCTTCATGGAGAAATCGATCGATCCCATCCGGTCTCGCCATTCCTTCGGATAGCGGGTCCAGACAAACATGGTGGCCTTGGGTGGAATGGTTTCCCACCCCATGCGGTTGAGGCCGTCCACCAGCACATCGCGTCGCTTCTGGTAGATCAACGCCTGGTTTTGGACCAGATCATCGCAATGGCGCAAAGCAACGATTCCAGCGATCTGAATCGCGGCGAAAATCCCGTAATCGTAATAGCCCTTGATGGTCGCCAGAGCGCGCACCATTTCCGGGTTACCGGCGCAGAAGCCGAGACGCCACCCGGCCATGTTGTACCCCTTGCTCATGGTGGTCGTTTCAACCCCCACTTCCTTTGCGCCGGGCACGCTCAGGAAGCTCGGGGCCTTGTAGCCGTCAAAGCATACATCGCCGTAGGCGAAATCATGGATGACCATGAAGGAATGTTTTTTCGCCAACGCCACAACATCCTTGAAGAAATCCTGATCCACAATGGTGGTCGTCGGATTGTGAGGGTAATTGAGGATCAGCACCTTTAGCTTTGGATAAAGCTGTTCAGCCACAAGCGAGACTTGGGAAAGAAACTTCTGCGGGTTGGTGCAATCCAGACTGATCACATTCCCGGAGGCCAGCATCACCGCGTAAACATGGATTGGAAATGAGGGGGCGGGTACAACTGCCGTGTCCCCGGGACCCATCAGTGCCAGGCACATGTGGCTGAAGACTTCCTTCGAGCCCAGGCCTGCTATCACCTCGGTGTCGGGGTCCAGTGTGACGCCAAACCTTTTCTCATAACGCAGGGCAACCTCCTTGCGGAGGTTTCTCAGGCCGTTGGCGACGGAATAACCGTGGTTTCGCTCATCCCGGACCGCCTCCACCATTTTTTCGATCACTTGGGGATCGGGCACATCGGATGGGTTTCCCATGCCCAGATCAATGACATCAATCCCCTGTCGCCTTTTTTGGTATTTCAGGGCGTTGATTTTGGCGAAAAGGTACGGAGGCAGCCTTTTGACCCGGTCGGCCACCTCGATTTTGAACGGGGATTGGGAAGTATTGGGTTCGTTTTGCATGACACATCAAGATTTCGGCTGGATTTGGCTTCACGGGCCCAAGGCACCTCGCCTTGTGGGGTTCCCTCAATACAAAAGTCATGAAGTAAAGCAAGGGCAACACGCGGTCGTATGGTTGGCCCGGGAGATTTTATGCCGACACAAGGTGGTGATGATGACCTTCATGGCGGCCTCCGCATCGCCAGCGGCAGGGATTGGCCCGGGGTGCGCCAATTCAATGTGTTCGTTGAAAACCGGGTGGGCGGATTGGCCTTTGTGGTTCGCCACTTTGAAACAACCGATGTCCGCATCGTTTCCATGAGTATCGTGGACACAGCCGATTGCGCGATTATCCGATTGGTCCTGAGTGATGCGGGCCGGGCCAGGGAAATTCTCGAACAGGCCGGGTTGATGTTCGCCGAAAGTGATTTGTTGGTGGTGCGCATCCCCGAAGTCACCCAGCCGATGCTGCAAATCTGCAAGTGCCTGCTTGAGGCGGAGGTCAGCATCCACTACGCCTATCCGATGCTGGTGGGGCCTAGTGGCAATGCTGCACTGGCCCTCCATGTGGAGGAGCATGAACAGGCCGCAAAACAATTATTGAGCAAAGGCTTTGTTTTGTATTCCGATCTTGATTTTGAGGGATCCGACTTCTTGAGTTGAATCAGGCTGCCCGGGTCAACCCCACGGACCCCGAACCCATCAACGACAATTCAAGGCGAATCAGCTCGGCCACAACCATGCGCGACTTTGGCCGGATGGAAAGCTTTCGCGCGAGCATCTTTTCCAGAAGCTGACTCAATCCCGGCGGGATATCGGTTCGGGTCGACGGAATTTGCATGGGAGGATCCCCGTGCCGCCTGCGGATATTTTCCCGTAGATCCGAACCGGACGGCCAAGGACGATATCCTGCAATCGCCTCAAAAAGGACCACCCCCAAAGCGAAAACATCCGTTTCTGGGCCAGAAAACCCGTTGGTGGAGCATGCCTCGGGCGACCAATAATCCGCGGAACCGATCAGTAAACCCTCGCAGTCGGGGGCGGATTCATGGGGCCTGTGGGCGCATCCCAAATCAATCAAACGGTCGATTCCGTCGTCCCCCAGCAAAATGTTGTCGGGGTGGATGTCGCCGTGGGCCATTCCCCCTTGGTGCAACGCTGCCAATGCCTGGGCGACCTGCCGGCACAGGCCAACCGCTTCGCTG
>JAFMJU010000002.1 GCA_017853285.1 Gemmataceae bacterium | reverse complement strand
GGGAAAACTGGACTGCAAATGGTCCATAATCGTTGCTGCAGGCAATGTCGACCGCCAACGGGCCTGAGAGCAAACAATATTCCTCATTGCTTTCTCCAGGTTGTGGTGGCTGGTAATAGAAGGATTACTTTTGAGGGCCTGGCATTTTCCCGCCTTCTGTGTGCCAGCGGGCGAGGCGGGCGATGGCGGTGTCGAGCGGGAGGACGGGCTGGTAGCCGAGGTCGGTTTGGGCGGCGGCGAGGTTGAACCAGTGGGCGGTGGCGAGTTCGCGGGCGACGAAGCGGGTCATGGGGGGTTCGCCGGGGAGGCGGAGGCAGGACCAGGCGAGTTCTGCGGCCACACCGGCGGCGTAGGCCAGCTTGGGTGAGATGGTTTTGGTGACCGGTTGTTCGCCCACGGCGGCCAGCAGGCGGTTGACCAGTTCCCACAGGTTGGTGGGTTGGCCGTTGGCGATGAAGTAGGCCTTGCCGGCGCAGGGCGCGCCGGGGGCCAGGCGCTGGAGGGCTAGCAGGTGGGCGTGGGCGGCGTTTTCCACACAGGTGGTGTCGACCAGGCCGCCGGGGCCGACCCGGCGCAGGCGGCCGGCGCGGGCGCGCGCGGCTAGGCGGGGCAGCAGGTGCGGATCGCCCGGACCCCAGATGAGGTGGGGCCTGAGGGCGCAGACTGCCAGCCTGGGTGAGTTGGTGGCGAGCGCCTCGCGTTCGGCCACGGCCTTGGTGCGGCTGTAGAGGCTCTCGTAGTGATTGGGGTAGGGCGTGGATTCATCGATGCCCTGCTGGTCGCCATGGTGGAAGACGACGCTGGGAGAGCTGGTGACCACCAGGCGGGGAATGCCCTCGGCCCGGCAGGCGGACAGGACATGGCGGGTGCCGAGGACATTGGGGCGCCAGTAGTCGCCCAGGCTGCCCCAGATGCCGGCCTTGGCTGCGACATGGCAGACGGCATCGCACCCGGCCACGGCACGGCGGACGGCTTGGGGATTTTCGAGCGAGCCGGTGGCCTGCTCGATGCCGAGGGTGTCGAGGGCGGGGTAGCGGCGGCGGGACAGGTGGCGGACCCGGTAGCCGTGCTCGACCAGCAGGCGGGCGACGGCTCCCCCAAGGAAGCCGCCGGCGCCGGTGACGAGGACGCGCTGGTTCATCGCATCACCCGGTTGTAGTGCGTGGTGAGCGCCTCGCGCTGGATCTTGCTGTTGTGCCGCTTGTCCACCGGGATGGCCTTGTGGCGGATCACCGTTTTCACCGCCCTGGTGGCGGGGCAGGCCTTCAGGCGGGCGCGCACGCTGGCCAAGACCTTGTCGGCATCGGCACCGGCAGTCACCTCGATGGCGAGGACGGGCTTCTGGTCGGGAGGCGGGCCCACGCCCACCAGGCCGGCGCGGGAGACGCCGGGTTCCTCGAGGGCGACCGATTCAATCGCGTCGGCGGGGAGGTCGCCCGCCGCGGTGTGGACGCGCTGGGATTTGCGGCCGAGGAACCAGATGCGGCCGAGGGAATCGAGATAGCCCAGGTCGCCCATGCGGTGGAACAGGCGGCCCTCCAGCGTGAGCTTGTGCCGGGCGTCCATGTCGGGCCGATTGAAGTAGGAGCGGGTGACCTGGTCGCCGGCGACGGCGATCTCGCCAACTTCACCGGGGGATAGCACCCGGGGCGGGTTGGCCGGATCGAGCGGGCTATCCTGCAGGGCGAGGATGCGGACCGTGGCGCCGGGGGCCGGCCAGCCGACGCAGGTGCCCTTGCCCTGTGCGGTGAGCTGGCTGGTGGTTTCGAGAATGTCAGCACTGCCGATGCAGGCGACGGGGAGCGCCTCGGTGGCGCCATAGGGAGTGTAGACCTGCGCGGTGCGGGCCAGGTGCGGGGCGAGGCGGCGCAGCAGGGGCGCGGGGACAGGGGCGCCGGCGGACACGACACGCTTGAGGCGCTGCAGGCCGCCTGCGGCCACGCCGGGATGCGTGAGGAGGCGGTTGAGCAGGGCCGGGGAGCCGAAGAGGTTGTCCACCTGGTGGGAGCGGATGGCCTGGAGCAGGTAGGCGGGGTTGGCGCTGCCGGGGCGGGTGAAATCCATGCGCGGGATGATGGCGCGCATGCCCAGCAGCGGGGCGTAGAGGCCGAAGAGGGGGAAGGTGGAAAGGTCGTTCTCGCCGGGCCGGATGTCGAGCATGCGGCCGAGGGCATCGCACTGGGCGAGGAAATTGGCCTGGGTGTAGAGGGCACCCTTGGCGGGGCCCGTGGAGCCGCTGGTGAAGAGGATGCCGGCGGGACCGCCATCGTGATAGGCGGGGGCCGGGCCGGCGGGCAGGCGCGTGATGGAGCGGACGCCGGGGAAAAAGCCGCCGACGCGTAGGACCCAGCGGACTTTGGGGCACCAGCCGAACAGCTTGCGGGCCAGGAGGGCCTTGGGCGAGCCGATGAAGGCGACGGGATCGGCTTGTTTGAGGCAGGCGGAGAGGCCCTTGATGCCCATGCCCGGGTCGATGAGGACCATGACGGCGCCCACATGGAGCAGACCGTGCATGAGGGCGAAGAAGCGGGGGCCGGGGGGCACCAGCACCGCCACGCGGTGGCCGGGCTGGATGCCGAGGGCGGCCAGGCCGGCGGCGATGCGCGCGGCCTCGTCAACCAGGCGGGTGGCGCTCCAGGATTCGGCGATGCCGCCAGTGGCGTTGAGCGAGAGGATGGCAGGATCGCCAGCGGTGGCGGACCGGGTGACCACCGAGGCCAGCCGCCAGGCGACATTGACGGGTTCTGTCGTGGCGGTGTCAGGGGGCGGAGTCATGGCCGGACCCCAGGAAGTTCCGGATTTCCGCCAGGCAGGGCTGGAGCACATCTTCCAGCAGCCAGTGGCCGGCCTGCGGGTATTCCACCACGCGGGCATCGGGCCGGCGGGCGCGCCAGGTGTCGAGGAACGGCTTGGTGAAGACGAAGTCCTTCATGCCCCAGAGGACGAGGAGGGGTTTGTCGGCCAGTTTGCCGAGGTGATCGGAGGTTGCCTGCACCAGGGGCCAGGAGGGGTGCCTTGGGCCGAGGGGGATGTCCTCGACGAACCGGAGGGTGGCCTCGCGCTCGAGCCAGGTGGTGTAGGGGGCGGTGAAGCCGGTGACGGCCTCGGGGCTGAGCGGTTGGACGGTGCCGTAGCGGATGGCGCCGCGGACGAAGGCGTTGCAGTCGCGGATGAGCAACGCGCCGAGGCCCGGGGTGCGGGCCAGGCGGAGCGACAGCGGGATGGAGGCGCCGGGGGGCAGGCCGAACCCGGCGGTGTTCATCACCACGATGCGTCGGACGCGGTGGGGATGGCGAACCGCCCAGGCGAGGCCGATCATGCCGCCCCAATCGTGCACGATGAGGTCGACCGGACCATCGGGAGCCAGGTGGTCCATCAGGCGGGTGAAATCAGCGACGCGGTCCTGGAGCTGGAAGCTGTAACCATCGGGCGCCAGGTCGGACAGGCCGCAACCGACATGGTCGGGCACCAGGACCCGGCGGTTGGTGGAGAGGGGTTCGACGAGGCCGCGGTAGAGGAACGACCAGGAGGGGTTGCCGTGCACCATGACCACGGCCGGGCCGGAGCCGCGGTCGACCGAGTGCATCCAGGCGCCGTGCGGCTGGCGGAAGAACCGGCCGGGATAGCCGACCGGAACCCGGGCGAGGCGGTCGAGCACGAGCCGGGCGCGCCACGGGGGCGTGGTGGTGGCGAGGGAGGCATCGATCGTGGCCACGGGAACTGTCACCAGCGCACCCCCAGCATGAGGCAATTGAGACCGCTGCCAATGCCGAGCAAGGCGACCTTGCGGCCGGGTTGCAGGAAGCCGCGGTCCTGGGCGAGGCCGACGGCGGAGGGCAGCGCGGCGGAGCCCATGTTGCCGAGGTGCTCGAAGATGCTGAAGTCCTGATCGGGCCCGAGGCGGAAGGCGCGGAGCATGGCCTCGCGGTGGGGACCGCCCACCTGGTGGCCGACGACGCGGTCGACGGAACCCTGCCAATCGGGCAATTCGGCGTGGAGATCGGCCCAGGTCTGGCGGCCGAGTTCGATGCCGTCGCGCAGCACGGCGACGGAATCGGTCACCATGGCCTGGCGGACATGGGTGGCGCTGCCGGCGAGGTGGGGGATGGGGCGGTCGAGGTCATCGGCGAGGCCCCACCAGCAAAGCTCGTGCTTTTCGGGCCAGGCGCGGGCGACTGCGGCCTCGAGGCGGGGCTTGGCGGGGGCGTAGGAGCCATCGGTGACGACGATGGCGGCGGCGCCGGAGCCGCCGGTGAAGGTGGCTAGGGTCTCGCGGTAGTTGGCGGGGGTGGGGTGTGCCAGCAGCGTGGCGATGGCGCGCTCGTTGATCTCGCGGGCGCTCTCGCAGCAGACGACCATGCCGGCGCGGATGTGGCCGAGCTCGATGGCGTTGGCGATATCTATCACGCCGTTGAGCGCGCCGAGGCAGGCGTTGGAGATGTCGCGGACGAGGGTTTTGCCGGAGAGGCCGAGGAAGTGGGCGACGCGGCAGGCGGTGGCGGGCTCGAAGCGCTCGCGGCAGACACCGGCGTAGATGAGGGCGCCGAGTTCTTGCACGGGGACACCGGCGCGGGCGAGGGCCTTTTTGCCGGCGCGGGCGGCGGCTTCGGCGAGGGGCTGGCCTTCCTCCCACCAGCGGCGCTCGCGGATGCCGGTGAGGGCCTGCAACTGGCCGGCGGGGATGCGGAGGCGCTCGAGGGCGGGGGCGACGCGGGCCTCGAGTTCATCGCTGGCGACGACCACGGGGGCCAGTTCGCTGGCGAAGGCATCGAGCGTGGCGCGGCGGAAACGCATGGCTTAGCGCACCTCCCGGCCGCGTTCGTGGAAGGACAGTTGGAAACGGTTCATGGCGTAGAGGACCTTGTCGCCCACCAGCAGCCAGCCGCGGGCCTGGACGCGCTTGTGGGAATCGTCGCGGCCGGTGATTTCGGCGATGATGCGGACCTCGGGGATGCCGGGTGTGACCTGGCCGCGGTAGATCCACTCGTGCTCGGTGCCGGGTTCGAGCGAGCAGTGGCCGGGGCCCCACCAGACGCGGGCGGCGTGGGAGACCAGTTGCAGGAAACCCTCGAGGCCGAGCGAGCCGGGCCAGACGGGATCCTGGTAGAAGTGTGCGTGGAAGAACCACTCGTCGGGGCTGACATCCTTGCGGCCCTCGAGCCAGCCGAGTTTCGCCTCGCCGGCGCCGGCCAGAAAGGCGACGCGGTCGATCATGCGCCAGCGGCGGTTGGGCTCGCAGGGGCCCTCGGGGTAGGGCAGGAAGTTGGGCGGGTTGTCGGGCTGCCAGAATTTGGCGCGGTCATCGATGAGGCCGACCTGCTTGGAGAGGGCCTCCTTGGAGAAGAAGCCGAAGCTGGTCCAGCCCTGGTAGACGGGGACGCCCTTGCAACGGGTGTCGAGCGTGTACTCGAGTAGGATCATGCCGCCGGAGGCGGAGACCTTGGTCTGGCGCACCTGGGTGACCAAGGTGCCATCGCGCGGGAGCACCGGCACCAGTTGGCGGGCCTTGCCGCCGAGGTTGCGGAAGCTGAGATCGATCGGGCTGGTGAGGGCGGCACCGCCGTGTGCGGCGAGCCAGCCGCAGACCTGCAGGGCGACCTCGAGCAGCACGGCGAAGGGCATGTCGGGCTGGGCGCCCTCGGCGAAATACCACGCGTCGGGCGGGATGTCGTACTCGGCCTCGGCCATCGCGCCCTCGCGCAACTGCCAGGGGGTGGCGTCGAGGCCGGTGACGCGGTCGACGAAGAGGTAGGGCGGGCCGGGCAAGCGGGCGAGAATTCGGTCTTGGTCGAAGATTGTGTAGCGGTCGCCGAAACCCTCGGAGGGGTTGCCGACGGCGTAGGCCATGATTTGTTCGGGGCCGTAGAGGATCTTTTTGGGCGCTGGGTGGAGTTGACTGGACCAGAGGTTTTGGAAGTAGTCGCGGTCGAGCCTGACACCGATGCCTGTGAAGCCCAGCGACATGTCGCGGATCTCGACGATGGGCTTGCCATCGGCGATGAGGATGGCGTCGGCGATGGCGCGGGGCTCGGGGGACAGGGTGAGTTCCCGCACCGTGACCTCGTAGCGGAGCACCCGGGAACCGGGGATGACCTGGCCGCGGCATTTGAGCTTGCTGGTGACGCCGGGGACGGGGTCGGCCCGCCAGGAGCCCTCGGGCGCGACGAAGCCCATACGCCAGAGCAGCACCCGGAGGGCCTGGGCGCAGCCCTCGTACATCAGCGTGCCGGGCATGACCTGGTCATCGACGAAGTGGCAGACGAGGTACCAGGCGTCGGTCTCGATCTCGAGCTCGGCATGGATGACGCCGAGGCCGTGGGCGCCACCCGTTGGATCGAGGTGGGGGATGGTGTGGATGAGCGTGAGCAGGCCGCCGGGGAGTCGGGGGACCGAGCCGAGGGGCAGGGTGCCGAGGGACGGGTGGAGGGGGGTGAGATCGCCGTCGCGGAGGCGGTCGACGGCGGCGCGGTCGAGCGCGGAGGCGCCGGGCGGAGCGAACTGGTCCCCACAGGAGCCAACCGGCGGGCGCGAGGCGGAGGTGCCTAGGAGGCCCTTGCCTCGGGCGAGTTCCTCGGGCGAGAAGAAGCCGGCGCAGCCGCCGCGCATGCTGAGCAGGGGCTGGCCGTCGACGGTGGCATCGTAGTGGAAGCGGAAGAGGTTGGTCTCGCCGTGGCGGAAGAAGCCATCGACATGGATGTCGTAGAGGATGGTCTTGCCGACGCCGGGGCGCGGGGCGTGGTAGGTGACCTCGGCATCGAGCAGGCGGTAGAAGGCGAGGCCTTTGGTCTGGAAATCGATGCCGAGCCAGCCGGCGAGGAGCATGTCGGCCTGGCCGGCTTCTACACAGACAGCGAGGGGGATGCAGCCCTGGTCGAGGTACCAGGCGTCGGGGCGGATGGTGTGGTCGGTGACGACGCGGCCGGTGGTCATCGAGCAGGGTTCGCCCTCGATGGAGTGCACTTTGTGCACCAAGAGCAGCGGTTCATCGGGCAGGCGGACGCGGGAGGGGTAGTGGTCGATGGGGGCGTAGCGGGCGCCCATGGCCTGGGCGACGGAACCGCGGGCGAAGTGCAGGCACTGCTGCCAGGTCATGGAGTGGTGGACATCGGGCAGGGCGGCTGGCGGCTCCACCAGGCCCACAGGGGCAGCGGCGGGGATCTCCGCGACCGGGGCGGAGACCAGGCGGCCGAGAGCGCCCAGCGTGGTGACATGGTGGCGCAAGTAGGCCTCGTGCGCCTGGGCGGTCTGCCGGCGGGCGCTGGACCAAATCGACCAAAACGGATCTTCCTGATAAACCAAGGCGGGTTCCATCACGACCGGCTGTGGCGCCCGGGGCGGCGCCGGTGTGGGTGGAGGCGGTGGCGGCACAGGAGCCGGTGGGGTTTCCACAACGATTTCCCGGACCACGGGTGGAGGATATGGCACCGGAGGAGGGGGTGGTGGCGGCGCCGGGGCGGGCTTGGCGGGCCAGACCGGATGGTGGGGGGCCAGCGGCACCTCCGCCAGGACGGGACCTGCGGGGAATTCGACGGCGGATTGGGAGCGGGCGCGCAGGGAGTCGGGCATGCGCCAGCCGAGGCGGTGGACCGCCACATGGGCCAGGCCTTGTACCAAGGCGTCGATCCCCTGCAGGTCGGCGGTGGGGCCGGGTTGCAGGGCCAGCGCGTGGTGGGGCAGGTCGGGCAGGCAGAGGCCGGCCCAGCGGGTGCAGGAGGAACCGGGGCCGACCTCGAGGAAGTGCCGGACCCCGTCGGCGTGCATGCGGCGGATGGTGGCGGGGAAATCAAGCGGGTGGAGCAGGCCGCGGACGAAGGCCTCGGCCAGGGCGCCTTCCTCTTGCGGCACGGGGCCGGTGGTGGAGGCGAAATGGCAGGTGACGCCGGGCCGGGGCTGCACGGGGCGGGTGTGCAGCTCGCGATAGGCCTTGAGGGCTGGTTGCGCGGCGGGGCAATGCGCGGCGGTGGCATCGGGCAGGGGCACGAAGCGGTCGGGCGCGTGGCGGCGGGCCCAGGCGCGGACGGAGCGGTCCTCGCCGCCGACGAGGCAGGCCTCGGGGCCCACACGGGCGAGCAGGTAGACGGGGGAAGCCGAATCGAGCGTGCCCAGGACCTGGTCGGCCGGAAGCTCGACAAACAGGTTGGACCAGGTGAAGGATTCGTCCTCGGGCAGGCCCAGGGCGCGGCGCGGGGCGCGCCAGGGGTTGACGAGATCGTTGTGGAACAGGCTGGAGAGTTGCAGGTCTTGGCGCATGCCCTCGCGATCGGGCCAGATGTCGAGCGCGAGCAGTTGCGCGGATTCGCCCAGGCTGAAGCCGAGGGAGTGGCTGACGGGCACGCCGAGGGCGAGCAGGGCCTGGGTGACCAGGCGGCCGAGGGCCACCTGCGCCAGCATGCGGCGGACATGGCCGCCGGAGCCGGGGTTGTTTTCCTCGCGGGATGCGGCGCCTTGCCACCAGGTGCGATCGGGGCGCCAGATGTCTGCGGTGAGATCCTCGCTGGCGAGTGTGCCGACCCAGGCGGCCAGTTCGCGGCCCATGCCCGGGAAGAACATGCCCGAGCCGGGGAAAACCAGCGCCAGATCCCCCTGGAGGGGTTGACTGGTGGACAGCGCCCTGCCGGGCCCGGGGATTTCGGCCAGCGTGTCGAGGGCCTGGATGCCGCGGTCGCGGAGGCGGGCGGCGACCGCGCGCGCCAGGGATGCCAGGCCGGACGGGGAGGCCGGCATCAGCGCGACGGCGTAGGGCGCCTCGGGCCTGACCGGGCCGTGGATCCAGCCGGAGGCGGGAGGTTGGTTTGCCAGGGCCTCGAGCGCGGCGGCGAGTTCGCCGGCATCGGCGCCCTCGACCACGGCCAGCTTCAGGCCCTTTTTCAGATCGCCCACATCGTCGAGATGGACATCGGGCTCGCGGGGGATGGGGCCCTCTTCCACCAGCACGCAGGCGGCCTGGCCGCCGCCGAGGTGGAGGACGCCGCCCAGCCGGCGGTCGCGGGAGGAGGGGGCGAGCCAGGCGGCGGGGTTGGCGAGGCTGACCACGCAGCCATCGGCGCGGTCGACCGCCAGTCCGGGGGTGGGGGCCAAAACGCGGTCGTGCAGGCGGTGGAGCAGGTCGGCCAGACCGAGCAGGCCGGCGGCGTGGCCGGTGTATTGGTGCCTTGGGGCGGGTGGCGAGGCCACGCATTGGCCCTCGGCGCCGCGGGGGCCCAGGATCTCGGAAAGGACCAGACGGGCGGGTTCGCCATCGACGACCATCTGGCCGAGGCGTTCGGGGTGGATCTCGGATTCGGCGAAGGCCTGCTCGAGGGCGCGGCAGCCGGCGGCCTCGTGGCCTGAAGAGGCCTCACCCGTCGGGGCGCCGTGGTGGCTGATGCCGACGCCGCGCAGCACACCGAGGATGGGGTGCTTGCGGCCCACGGCATCCTCGAGGCGCTGGAGCACCAACAGGGCGGCGCCGGGGCGGGCGACGGGATCGTGGCCGCGGAACTCGGGATCGAGGTCCACGCCGGCGACGAGGGCGACATCGATCACGCGATTTTGCAGGGCCCGGCGGGCGCACTCGAGGGCGGCGAGGCCGCTGACCTCGTCGGCGCAGAGGACGAAGGAGGGGCCGGTGGCCTGGAACTCGCGGGCGACGCGGCTGGCGGCGAGGCTGACCAGGTTGCCCAGGGTGTGCTCGGCATCCAGCGCCGGGTGGACCGCCCCGAGCTGGCTTTCGGTGATCCAGTCGCAACGGCCGGCCAGGAGCCAGCGCAGGTGGAAGCCGGTGGTGCGGGAGTCGAGGCCGGAGCCGACGAAGATGCCCATCTGGCCGAGGCGGGACAGGCTGTTTTCTTCGCCTTGCCCGGCCAGCAGGGGTTCGAGGGCGTGACGGGCCAGCTCGCGGGTGACCACCTGCTGGGGCAGCATGCCGCCCGCCTCACGCGGGGGGAGCGGAACCCGGCCGCCGCGGACGGAGACGGTGGAGTGGTCGCTGGCATCCCAGGTGACGGCGGAAACGCAGGCGATGCCCAGGGAGCGCTTGGGGCTGACGACCACGGCGGGTTTGGCTGGCGCGCCCGGGAGGAATTCCTCCAGCAACAGGTGGGCATTGATGCCGCCGAAGCCGAAGCCGCTGAGGGCCACGCGGCGGGGGACATCGGGCGACCGGCGGTGCCAGGGTGTGGGTTGGGCGGGAAGGCGGAAGGGTGAGGCGGCATCGAGCTCGGGCAACGGATCATCCACCCCGGAGCAGGGCGGGATGACGCCATGCGCCAGGGCGGAGAGCGCCTTGGACAGGCCGGGCGCGCCGGCGGCGGTGAGCATGTGGCCGACGACACCCTTCACGGAGCCGAGCGCGCAGCGGCCGGCCGAACCCTCCTCGCCGCGCCAGAGCTCGTGCAGGCTTTCCAGCTCGGCGGCGTCGCCCACGGGGGTGCCGGTGGCGTGGCACTCGATCCAGTCGACCATGCCGGGTGACCAGCCGGCATCGCGGTAGGCCTGGCGCAGGGCGGCGAGCTGGCCCTGGCTTTTGGGAACCAGCAGCGGGCCAGAGTCATCGTTGGACAGGCCCACGGCGCGGACGAGGCCGAGGATGGTGTCGCCCTGGGCGAGCGCGTCGGACAGGCGCTTGAGGGCGAAGACGCCGGCGCCCTCGCCGACAACGAGGCCGTCGGCGGAGCGGTCGAACGGCAGCGCGCGCCCCTTGGCGGACAGGGCGCGGAGTTGGGTGAAGCCGACCTGGGTGTAGACGGGATCGGGCGAGGAGACGCCGCCGGCGAGGACGCAATCGGCCCGTTGTGCCAGCAGTTCCTCGCAGGCCAGCGCGATGGCGTAGTAGGTGCTGGCGCAGGCGGCGTCGAGCGTGAGGACGGTTCCGCCGGCGCCGAGGGCGCGGGCGAGCGCGTGGGCGGGGGCCCAGGCGGGATTGACCGCGGAGTCGTCGGGGCCCTGGAGGGCGTGGGCGGGGACGCCCAGCCGGGCGAGGTCGGCGCGGTGGGGATCGCGCGCGCGGCGCGCGGAGGCCGGGGTGGGCAGGGCGATGTGGCCCAGGATGACCGCGAGGCGGTCGGTGTCCACCATCTGGTGGCGGCAATCGTGGAAGGCCTTCAGGCCGGCCAGCAGGGCCAGGGCGCAGGCGGGGTCGGGGTGGTTGGGCAGACCGGCGCGGGCCAGCAGGTCGGGGCTGAGGGCTGGCAGGGCGGCTAACAGGCAGGCCTGGTCACTGGCGGCGCGATCGTGACCGGTGCCGTTGGGATCGACCAGCGCGGCGGGGTCGGCGGTCCAGCGGCCGGCGGGTGGCGGGCCGCCCGCCCAGCCGGATTCGAGCACCATGCGCCACAGGCCGTCGGCGTCCACCCCCGGGGGATAGATGCCTGCCTGGCTGACTATGGCGATCGTCCTGGAATCGCTGTCCCGCACTCGTCACTCCCCCTGGTCTGCCACACACCCGGTCAGCCGGCAAACGGCCGGCGACAATCCCTGCTGGACCGGGGTGTCGGAACCGCGTCAGGTTCCGCCGGCCACGAGGATGCGGTTCTTGCGGAAGGCGCGCCCCAGGGACGCGTCGATGGCGCACTCGACATTGCGGGCCTGCGCGACCACCCGGCCGGAGGCGTCCTCCCACTCGCAATCGGCCACCATGAGGTGGGGCCCCTTGCGGAGGAGGTGGACCAGCAGGCGGCTGCCGGCCGGATCGAAGCGCCCGAAGATCCGCAATTGGGAGATACGCGTGGGCAGGCAGCCGGGATGACCGTGCCGCTGGGCGGCGAGGATCATCACCTGGAAGAGGCTGTCGACGGCCCAGGGGTCGAGCAGCCAGTGGCCGCGCAGCGGGGCGCGCATCATGGTGGAGGGCGCGGGGCAGGCCTTGGCCAGCGCGACGAGGCGGTCGTCGCCCAGGAAGCGGACCTGGTCGAGCGCCTGCCAGGCGTGGCCGTGGAACAGCGAGCTGCCGTAGCCTGGTTCCCAGACCTCGCCCGAGAGGCGGCCGGCGGCGATCTCAGCGGCCTCGGCCGGATCGGCGTGGCGGCTGCGGGGAGAGGGGTCACGGCGGCCGAGGCGCACCTTGGCGCGGAACATGGGCCGCTTCTCCTCGGCGTTGGCCAGATCGACCAGCATCTCGACCCGGTCGTCGGCGCGGGAGGGCTGGCCGGAGAGGGCGAGGACGCGGGCCTCGGACCCCTGGTACAACTGCAGGCCGGAAAGGACGGCCACATCGACCAGTTCGGCGACCTCGAGACCGGGCTGGCCCGAGGCGGCGGCGTGGGCCATCCATTCCATGCCGAGGGCCAGGGGGACCACGGCGCGGCCGTCGAGGACATGGTCCTCGAGGCAGGGGTGGGAAGCGACGCTGACGAGGCGCTCGAAGACGACCTCGCGGGCGGAGGTGTCGAGGTCGGGATCGCCGGCCTGGGGCAGGTCGGCCCGGGGTCTGGCGGCGGCGGTGGTGGCGGGCCGGGCCACGGCGGGCAGGGCGGAGCCGGCAGCCAGCACGACGACCTCGCTCTCGGAGCCGAGGGACGAGGCGGGGGCCGCGAGGCGCGCCAGCAGTTCACCGCCGGCGACCGGATCGATGAGGCCGACGCCCTCGGAGGCGAAGAGCTTGGCGAGGCCCTCGTTGACCATGCCGCCGGCGAAGGGGCCCCAGTCGAAGCAGACGGCGCGGACGCCGGGGCGATCATGGCGGATGCGGGCGGCCCAGGCGGCCAGCGTGGCGTTGGCCATGGCATAGGGCAGTTGCCCGACGCGGCCGAAACGCCCCGTGGACGAGCCGTAGAGCGCGACGAGTTTCAGCGGATCGGAGGCGAGTTCATCCACCAGGTGGGCGAGCGCGGCGGCCTTGGGCTCCCAGACGCGGGCGCACTGGCGGCTGTCCATCTGCTCGATGCGGCCGTCGGCGAGGACCCCGGCCCCGTGGACCAGCGCGGTGAAGCGGCCCAGTTCGACCCGGAGGGCGCGGACGGCGTGGGAGAGGGCGGCGGGATCGCCCGCATCGGCGGACTGATAGGCGACCTTGTGGCCGGCCAGCCGGAGGCTCTCCACCAGGGCCCTGGCCTCGCGGCTGGCGAGGACGCGGCGGGCGTTTTCCTGGGCCTGACGGGGGGTGCCCCCCTCGGCGGCGACACAGGCGCGGATGAGCGCGGTCTCATCGGCGAGGCCCTCGGCCCAGGCGGGTTCGGCCAGGGGTGTGCGTCCGACGATGCCGATGGCGGCCCCGGAATGACGGGCGAGGGCGCGGACACCCTTGGCGGTGACACCGCGGGCGCCACCAACCGCGAGGATGACATCGGCCTGGCCGAGCTGCGGGGCGACCTCGGCGGATTCGGAAACGGGGGCCAGGACCAGTTCGACAGCGCCCGAAGGGGTGATGCCGGTCTCGACGGGGCCGGTGAAGCCCAGCTCGTCGGCCAGGTGCTCCCAGCCGGAGCGATCGTCGCGGGCGAGGTCGATGGCGCGGACCGCGACCTCGGGCCATTCCCAGGAGGCTGTCTTGACGGCGCCGAGGATTGCCGCCTGTTCCGGATCCCAATCGATGTTTTTGGACCAGTCACCGGAGGCGCGGCCCCAGGCGCCGTCCATGCGGCCCACGCCGGCGAGCAGGGCGCCGCCGTTCTGGCCGGCGGAACGGAGCAGGGGGCTGGCGGCGCGCAGCCAGTTGGCGATCATGCCGCCGCCGTCGCGTCGGGCGCTGGAGCCGGGGGCGAGGATGAGGCCGTCGAGCCGGCCGGTGACGGAGGGGATCTCCTCGAGGCGGCGGTTCTCGATGGTCCAGCCGTAGCGTGCGGCGAGGGCGTCGGCCAGGCCGGTGACGGGGTCGTTCTCGGGGGCGACCACCAGCACCCGGGCGCCGGGCGCCAGGTGGAGGCGTGGCCGGTCGATGCCGAGGGCGCGTGTGCGCACGACATGGAGATCGAGCCGGGAGCTGCCCCGGATGCCTGTTTCCTTCTTTTCAGCCGGCGCGACCGCCACCACAGGCGCGGGGGCGGGAGCCGGCTCAGGCTTTGGGGGCGGTGGCACCGGAACGGGGGGCGCGTCGGACCCGGTGAGCCATGCGGCGAGTTCGTTGAGCGTGCGGAGGGAGCCGGACTGTTCGGGGCCGACGGGGCGTGTGCCGGGTAGCCGGTCCTGCACGGCGGCGAGGATCTCGACGCGCTTGATGGAGTCGATGCCGAGGTCGGAGTCGAGGGCGAGGTCGGGGTCGAGCGCCTCGACGGGGTAGCCGGTTTTCTCGCTGACGATCTCCTGCAGCCTGGGGAGGATGCCGCCGGGGGCGGGGGCGGCAACCACGGCCGATACGGCCACCGGGGTGACCGGCGCCGCGGCGGCCAGTGCCACGCCGCCGGTGAGCCAGGCGGCGAGTTCGTTGAGCGTGCGGAGGGAGCCGGACTGTTCGGGGCCGACGGGGCGTGTGCCGGGTAGCCGGTCCTGCACGGCGGCGAGGATCTCGACGCGCTTGATGGAGTCGATGCCGAGGTCGGAGTCGAGGGCGAGGTCGGGGTCGAGCGCCTCGACGGGGTAGCCGGTTTTCTCGCTGACGATCTCCTGCAGCTTGGGCAGGATGCCGCCCGGGGCCGGCGCGGGGACGGCGACCGCGACCGGGGGAGGCGGCGGCGGGACCGGGGCGGCGACCACCAGGTGCTGGACTTTGGGGGCCGGCGGCACGGGCGGCAGGACGGGGGGCTGGACGCTGACGGGCGCCACGGGCGAGGAGGTTGCGACCGCCGCCAGGGGCATCAGCATGGCCGCGGGCGCGCGGCCCTCGAGCAGCGCGAGCAGGGTCCTCTGCGAGGCCTCCTGCGACTCGAGGAAGAGCTTGTGCAGGCGCGCGGCATCCTCCTGCATGCGGGCGAACAGGGACAAGGCCTGGTCGACCACCGGTAGCCGGTGACCTTGGGGATCCGGGGGCACATGTTGTGACATGGCAACTCTCTCAACTCTGGCAACAGGTTCGGGGGCGCGCGGCGCGGGGGCCGGCGCGGCGGGTGTCTCCGGTCGGCCGGAGACGGCCTGGAGGGGGGGCAGCGGGGGTTTGGCCCCGCGCGGTTTGCGGTAGTTGGCCCCGGTGAGGGGGACCAGCATCTTGGGACGGGCGGCGGGTGCCTGGGCGGGGAGACCGTCCTCCCAGGCGGAAAGGTCCACCGCGACGCCGAGAGCGGCCAGGTGGGCCAGCGTGACGGCCAGGCGCTCCAACTCGCCGGGGCGGCCGGGTTCGGAATCGAGCGCCAGGGAGCGCGCCTCGATGTCAGGCTGGTCTGCCAGGATGTCGCGCGCCATGCGGGTGAGGATGCCGCCGGGGCCGACCTCGAGGAAAACCTCGGCTCCGCGGGCGCGCAATTGTTCGACGCACTCGTGCCAGAGGACCGGTTCGGCGACCTGGCGGTGCAAACGCTCGAGCCAGCCGGCATCGCCGGGGAGGTAGGGCCGGGCATCGAGATTGGCCAGGACGGTGGAGGCGCCACCATGGCCGGGATCGACCGGCAGGTGGGCCTCACCGAGGGCGGATGCGAGCGCCCGTGAGGCGCCTGCCAGGTCTGGATGGTGGAAGGCGCCGGCAACATCGAGCCTGCGGGTGGCGAGGCCCGCCTCGCGGGCGAGTCCCTCGCACTGGGCGATAGCCTCGACGGGGCCGGACAGGATGGATTGGCGGGGGCCATTGTGGTTGGCCAGCCGAACGCCGGAAATCTTGGCCGCCAGTTTTTCGGCATCCTCACGGCTGGCGAGGACGGCCAGCATGGTCCCCTGGCGGGCGAGCGACTCATGGTGCATGAGGCCGGCGCGGCATGCCAGCAGGCGGTACCACGACTCATCGGGCAAAAGACCAGCGGCGGCCAGGGCGGTCCATTCGCCGAGGCTGTGCCCGGCGCTGAGAGTCTCCGGGCCGGCACCCACCTGGAAGCGGTTGAGGATGCGCGCGGCGCCCCTTCCCAGCGCGCCCATGGCGACCTGGCAGACGCGGGTGTCGCGCAAGCTTGCGGCGGCATCAGCCTGGTTGGAGGCGGCGGGCGGGTAGAGGAGATCGTCGAGCAGGGGAAGATCGGGGAAGGCGCGGGCCATCGCGTCGCGGGCCTTCTCCAGTTCGGCCCGCATCTCGGGGAAGACGCAGGCCAACTCGCGGAAGGAATCGACGCGCTGGGCACCCTGGCCGGGGAACAGCAACGCCAGGCGGGTGCGCCTGGGGCCGGAGGAGGCGCGGATGCCCGGAGCGGAGTGCCACGCCGCCCCGCCGCGGAGCGCGGCGATGGCTGCCTGTAGGGATTGCTGGAATTCGGCATCGGTCTGGCCGGATCCGGTTTCGCGGACGGCGACGAGGCGGAACCTGGCGGAAGGTTGGAACGCGCGGCGGGTTTCCCGGGCGAACCAGGGGAAGCCGGTGTCGGCGGCGGGGGGTGTGGCCCCGACGGCGGCTTCCAGTTGGTCGAGGGTGTCGGCCGAGAAGGCCAGGATCTGCAGGGACCCGTCCCATGCGGGGGCTCCGCAGGGTGTGGCGGGCTCCTCGAGGATGGCGTGGAAATTGGAACCGCCAAATCCGAAGGCGCTGACGCCGGCGCGGCGCGGTTCGCCAGTCAGGGGCCTGAGCCAGGGCCGGGCCCGGGCGGGCAGGTGGAATGGGCAGCCTGGCTCGCGCAGGGCGGGAAGCGGGGTGCCCACCTTGAGGGTGGGGGGCTGCACGCCGTGGCGCAGGGCGAGGGCGGCCTTCAGCAGGCCGGCGGTGCCGGCGGCTCCCTTGGCGTGGCCGATTTGCGATTTGACGGATCCCAAGGCGCACCATGGGGCGGCCGAAGATTTGCCGTAGACCTCGAGGAGGGCGGCAAGCTCGACCTGGTCGCCGGCGCGGGTACCGGTGCCGTGCGCCTCGAGCAGGCCGATGGAGGACGGCTGACAGCCGGCCTGGTCGAGCGCGCGGCGGATGGTGCGAATCTGGCCTTCCTTGCGGGGGGCGTAGATGGCGCCACCGCGGCCGTCGGACCCGGCGCCCAGGCCGCGGATGACGGCGAGGACGCGGTCGTTGTCGCGCTCGGCGTCGGCCAGGCGCTTGAGGACCATGAGGCCGATGCCCTCGCCCAGGATGGTTCCATCGCCCTCGGCTGAGAACGGCTTGGAATTGCCGGTGGCGGACAGCGCGGGCGTCTTGCTGAAGCAGGCGTACATGAACACATCGGAGAAGGTGTCCACGCCGCCGGAGATGACGATATCGCTGCGGCCGGCCTGCAACTCGAGGGCGGCCAGGTGGAGGGCGCCGAGGCTGGAGGCGCAGGCGGCATCGACCACGCAGTTGGCGCCGCCGAGATCGAAGCGGTTGGCGATACGACCGGCCACGACATTGCCCAGAAGGCCGGGGAAGGAGTCCTCGGTCCATTCGGGGTAGTTGGCGGAGATGCGGGCGACGGCGTCCTCGACGCGGTCGGCGGGAACGCCGGCCTCGAGCATGGCGCGCCGCCACTTGGGGTGGTCGAGCCGCGCGCCGAGGGGGATGAGGAGTTCAAGGGCGCTGGTGACGCCGACGATGACGCTGGTGCGCTCGCGCGGGAAGGGCTTGCCGGCCTCGTCGGGCATGGCGGCGTAGCCGGCGTCGCGCAGGGCCTCGCGGGCGGCGAACATGCCCAGGAGCTGGGCGGTGTCGGTGGCCTCGAGGCTGTTGGGGGCGATGCCGAATTCAGAGGGGTTGAAGGGGACCGGGTCGAGGAAGGCGCCGCGGCGGGCGTAGACCATGTCCGGAGCCTTGGGGTCCGGATGGAAGTGGTCGTCGGGACGCCAGCGGTCGGCCGGGATCTCGCGGATGCGATCGACGCCGGCGAGCAAGGTGTGCCAGAAACCCTGGTTGCCGGGCTTGCCGGGGAACAGGCAGGACATGCCCACCAGCGCGATGGGCTCGAAGTGATCGTGCCTTTCGGTGTGGGTGTTGTGGGTGGTCACGCCGGAATCCTCGCGGCGGCGTGGGACACCTGGACGGGCCGGGGATTGACCTCGGCGGAGTGGATGCCCTGCAGACGGGCGATCTCGGCGCGCTTGAGCAGCGCGGCTCCGCGCATGAGGCTGTGGGCCACCGCGGCCAGATGGCGGTTGGCGGGCAACTCGAGGAACGAGCCCTTGGCCCACTCGTTGAAGGCGCCCATGCTGGGGCCGCACCAGACCTGGTAATCGGCCTGACGGTCGGGCACACCCTGGGTTGCCCAGCGGGAAGCGGTGGCCAGATACCAGCGGAAGACCAGCGCCATCTTGTGGCGGGGGTCGGACTGGGCCCGGGTGATCTGGGAGGGGTCGCGCCTCTGGAAATAAGTGACGCAATCGGCCCAAACGGCCTCGAAGGGACGCCGCAGCATCTGCTTCTCGATGACGGCCTGATCGGCGGCGGGGGCCGCCTCGAATGACGGATAGGCGCGGTAGAGATCGTAGAGCTTCTGGGCGCGCATGGCGAACAGGGTGCCGCGCTTCAGCACCTGCACCTTCACGCCCATCTCGAACATGTCGGCGGCGGCGGCCATGGCGGTGTCGGCCTGCTCGGCGGCGGCCAGCATGGCGCGGGCGAGGTCGGAAGTGCCGGACTCGACGCAGGCCTGGTGCACGGTGCCCACCAGCACGTAGGCTGCGCCCATGGAGAAGGCGGCGGCAACGGAATGCGGTGTGGCGATGCCGCCGCCGAGGCCGACGCGTGTGGGGCGATTCCAGCCGAGGGCCGCGTTTTCACGGGCCATGCGGTCGCGCAGGGCGATGATGGTGGGGAGGAGATTCAGGGCGGGGCGGTTGTCGGTGTGGCCGCCGGAGTCGGCCTCGGCGGTGACATCATCGGCCAAGGGCAGCCGGGCCGCCGCCTGGGCTTGCTGCTCGGTGATCTCGCCACGGGCCAGCAACTCTCCCACCAGCCTGGCAGGCGCTGGAGACAGGAACTTGCGGGCCACCTCGATCCGGGAGACCTTGGCCACCACCTTGTTGGCGGGAACAGGAAGACCATCGGGCCCGACGCGCAGTCCGCTGAGGCGGTAGCGCACCAGCGGCAGGCTGACATCGAGGTAGGCGCTGGCCTCGACCAGACGAACCTGGTGGCGGAGGTACAGGTCGGCGTGGGCGGTCTCGAGACTGCTTTCCTGCGGGCTGTAGAGCAGATTGAAGCCGAAGGGGAGATCGCCCAGGCTGGCCTTCAAGCGGGTGATGGCCTGTTCCACCCGTTCGGGCGCCTGGCCGGCGGCGCCGTAGAAGCCCAGGCAGCCGGCGCGGGCCGCGCTCTCGACGATCTCCTCGCTGGCGATGCCATGGGCCATGGAGCCGGCGACATAGGCCATGCGCAAACTGTGGTCGCGGCGGAAGCCGGGATCGCCCAGGTCTTCGGGATGTATGGGGGGGACATAAGCGTGGCCGGGAGGAACGGAGTGGTCCGGCGTTTCATCGAGGAAACGCACGGCAACCACACCATCGGGCATGGCACGGAGTGCCAGGGGCCGATGCAGTTGTTCGAGGGCATCGCTCAGGGAGGAGGGCATGGCCTTCCGGTGTTGGATGCGGGTCACGAAACACAACAGGAACGCCAAAACGGCATCGCAGGAGGCCGTGGGGCTACCCCCAGACAGTCTCCGTGTCCCTTCTGGGTATGTTAGGGAAACCCGGGGGGCCATCCAGACGGATTAGACCCCCGAATTTGCCATGGAACCGGACGGTGGTCCGGTTATTCAGGCTGGGGCATTCCAATGAGAGCGGGCCGCGTTCATCAGGGCCTCGGTGGAACCGGTTCCCAGCCGAGTCGCTCCCGCCTGGATGAAGGCCAAAGCCTGTTCCAGCGTGCGAATTCCGCCGCTGGCCTTCACTTGAACTGCCGCCGGACTATGTTGTCGCAATAGTTTGACATCTTCTATGGTTGCTCCGCCTTCGGCATAGCCTGTAGAAGTTTTAACGAAATCAATAGGTATATTTCCTAAATATTTACATATCTCGATCTTGGTTTCTGTCGGCAACTTGGCGGTTTCGAGGATCACCTTCAGCAGGGCCCCGTTGCGGTGGGCGAGTTCGAGGATACGGGCCACTTCCTGGGTGATTTCCGCGTACTGGCCATCCATGGCCCAGCCCAGGTTGATGACCATGTCGAGTTCGGTGGCTCCATCGGCCAGGGCGCGGGCGGATTCCGCCAGTTTGATGTCGGGGTGGTGGCCTCCCTGCGGGAAGCCGATGACGGTACCCACCTTCACCGTAGAGCCTTGCAGCAGCTTTTTGGCACGAGCCACCGAACAGGGGCGGACGCAAACACTGGCGACCTTTTCCTTGGCGGCCAGGGCGCAGCCGGCCTGCAGTTCGGCATCACGCAGTGTGGGGCTGAGCAGGGCGTGGTCGATCAGGGCGGCCAGTTCAGCGGGTGAGGTGGGGAGGATCACGGGCGGGTGCATGGGTTGCTCCGGTGGTGGTGGGGTGATGGTAGCACGGGCTCAGGGACTTGGGGGGTGTGTAAACAGGCAAGTTGCCAGCCCCGGGTGCAGATGGCCTTGTTTCCGTGGCAGCAAGAGGTTACGCACCCTCGCCAAGAACCGGTCCGGGAACCATTCCCGGGATGTTTGGGGCTTAGGGGAATCGATCGCAGTCATGTCAGGCTGGTGTGCGCGACTGTTGAAGCGAGCGACCTGGCTGCCCCTTGTGGCGGCGGGGTTGCTTGCCTGCGTGCCGGCGGGGCCGGCGATGGCCCAGTCCGCCGGCATTTACAGCACCGTGATCACGCAGCCCACCGCCGATGTGAAGGCGAGCCCCTCTGCGGATGGCAAGATTTACATCACCAATCGCCTGCGCATGGGCGAACCGGTGGTGGTGATGGAGGAGCGGGCCGACAACTGGCTGGCCATCAGGCCACCGCGGGGCTCGTTCAGTTGGGTGCAGGCGAAACATTTGAAGCAGGTGGCCCCCGGCCAGCCCAACTGGGTGGTGGTGGCACCGCCTGGCACGCGCGCGCCGGCCCTGGTGGGCAGTTCGGTGGACCCCACCGTGCGACCCAGCGTGGAGAGCGCCAATCTGGTGTTGGGAACCCAGGTGCGGGCCGTGGGTGAGGCCATGGGCGAGGGGGAAGGCCGCTGGGTGCCGATAGAGCCGCCCGAGGCGGAGCGCCGTTACATCTTGAAGGACGCGGTGGCCAAACCGGCGGGTGGCAGCCCGGCGTTGGTGACTGGTGGAGTCGGTGCCGGCACCACGGCCCCGGTTTACAATCCGGCACCCGCCAACCCCACCGTGGGGAATGTGGCGCCCATCACTCCCGGGGCCGCGGCCCTGGTGAATGCGGCCACACCGCCGGCCGGGGCTCCCGCCGTGGGCGCACCTGGCGCCTGGTACGGAGCGCAGCCGGGCGACCCGGCGCTGCGGTGGAATGAGGCGTACGCCACCGAGCTTGCGCGCAATTACCCCGAGGCCATCCGCCTGTACACGCAACTGGCGCAGGATTTCGCGGCGACCCAGCCGGAACTGGCGGCCCAGGCCTCGAACCGGGCGCTTCGATTACGGGATGTGATCACCGTGCCGGGGACGCCGTTGCCCTACCCGGACCGGCCCTATATCCGCGCCTACCAACCGTATTACTACCAGCAAGGGTACCCGCAGCCGGCAGGCGTGGCGCCTGTTCCGGTGCCGCTTCCAGCCTCGTCCAATATCCGATTGGCGCAGCCGTTTGTGCCGCAGGGGAACACGGTCAGCGCCTCCGGGCCTGCCGGCCAGCCTGCCACGCCGGGTGCCACCGCCTCGACCACTTCCGCCGTGCCGGCGGCATCGGTTCCAGGCACGATCCCATCCGGGGCGGGCAGCCTTGGGCCCACGGGTGGGACCGGCGTGCTGAGGCGGAGCGGGCGCAATCTGGACAACCGGCAGATGTATCTTCTGGAGAGCAGCGGGAAGCTGCTGGGGTATGTGGTTCCGGTGCCGCCGTTGGACCTGGAAGCGTTTGTGGACAAGCCGGTGGATGTGCGGGGCGGCATGCGCTATGTGGCCAGCATCCGCGCGAATGTGCTCTACGCCACGGCCGGCACCCCCTGGCGCTGAGTTTTCCCCTCGAACCGAACGCTTTGGCCAACCATGGAATCCGGGGTATCATCGGCGCAGGTCCTGATTGCCCGCACCCGGTAGACGCCATGCTTGCCAGCCTGTTTTTCGCCCTGCATTTGGCCCCCGCCTATCCCGAACCTCCGTCCGTATTGGCCGCGCCGCCGTGGCTTGGCACGACTGTGGAAAATGAATCGAGCGCGGTGCTGGAGGAGAAGGAAGGCGGGCCATTTGTCGCCCGGTTGTCGCGCAAGCCGGACAAGGTGGTGGCGGTGCGATCGGCCAACCGCGAGCGGGTGTACAAGGAAGGCGCCGATTTCACGGTGGACGCCGCGGGCAAGCTGGTCTTCACCGGCAAGCCAGTGGAGGGTTTGAAGCTGGCGCAGCTCTATCCCCCGAAAGGTTCGCCCAATTCTTACCCCAGCCGGGTGGGGCATCCGGAGCAGGCGATGCTGTACGGGCCGGGCCGGTGGTTCCATGACCACCAGGTGGAGGTGACCTACACCAGCCGGGACCCTTGGCCGGGAGCCAAGCCGACTTCGGCCCTCGACAGTCTGCCGAAAACGGCGGCGCTTTTGAAGGGAAAGAAGTTTTTGAAGATCGCCGTCAGTGGCGATAGCATCTCGACGGGGCTGGATGCGAGTGCCCTGGCGAAGGCCGAGCCCAACCAGCCGGGGTACCCGGACCTGGTGGCAGCCAACATCCAGCGATTGACTGGCAGCGAGGTTCGGCTGGTCAACTTTGCCATTTCGGGCACCAGTATCGCGTTCGGCGTGGCGGATTGGCCGAAGCTGGCCGCCTGCCGGCCGGATCTGGTGATCGTGGCGTATGGCATGAACGATGTGGGCCGCAAGGATCCCCGGTGGTTCCGGGAGCGCACCGCCGAGCTGGTGGGGAAGATCCGCGCCGACCTGCCGGAGGCTGAAATCATTTTGGTGAGCCCGATGTTGGGCAACCAGGAATGGATCCACACGCCCCGGGCGATGTTTGACCTGTACCGCAACGAGTTGAAGGCGCTGACCGGGCCGGGCGTGGCGCTTGCGGATGTGACGGCGGTGTGGCAGGCGCAGCTTGGCAATCAACGGGATTTGGACCTGACCGGAAACGGGCTGAACCATCCGAATGATTTCGGCCACCGCCTCTATGCCTGGACGATCTTGTCGACGCTGGGACTGAACCCGGGTGAGCCTGTTCGGCAACCCATGAAGGAGGGCAACCCGTGATCCATTTACCCGCAATTCTGCTGTATGCCCTGGCAGTTGATCCCACCCCGCCGGCCGGCCTGAAGGCGGCAGCAGTGCAGGCTGCCGCATCCCGACTGGACCCGGCGTGGGAAATGGCCCGGAAGATTTGGGCATATGCAGAGCCGGGCTACCTGGAAAAGGAATCGAGCGCGCTTTTGGCCGGGGCGCTTGAGGCGGATGGATTCCGCGTGAAGCGAGGTGTGGCGGGAATTCCCACCGCGCTGGTGGCGGAAGTGGGTACGGGCAAGCCGGTGATCGCCATCCTTGGCGAGTATGACGCGCTGCCGGAGCTGTCCCAGGAGGCGGAACCGTTCCGCAAGCCCAGGCCTGGTGGAAACGGTTACGGTCAAGCTTGCGGGCACCACCTGTTTGGCGTGGCCAGCGCGACGGCGGCGATGGCGCTCAACGACCTGATCAAGGCCGGACAACTGAAGGGCACCGTGCGTTTTTACGGGTGCCCCGCCGAGGAGGGGGGAGCGGCCAAGGCGTTCATGGTGCGTGAGGGGCTGTTCAACGATGTGGACGCGGCGCTGCACTGGCACCCGGGCAGCCGGAACGCGGCGGGGGACGCCTCGTGCCTGTCGAGGATCGCGGTGAAGTTCCGTTTTCATGGGAAGGCCGCGCACGCGGCCGGGTCGCCGGAGAAGGGGCGCAGCGCGCTGGATGCCCTGCTGCTGACCATCCACGCGGTGGAACTGCTGCGGGAGCACACGCCCGACGGGACGCGGCTGCACCACACGATCACCGCCGGCGGCGGCGCGGCGAATGTGGTGCCGGAATTCACCGAGGGATTTTTCTATGTGCGGCATCCGAAATCGGAAGTGGTGGCGCAACTGTGGCCCCGGTTGAGGAAGTGCGCGGAGGCCGGGGCGCTGGCGACGGAGACCCGGCTGGAGGTGGTGCCGCTGGGCGGGACGCTGGAGATTCTGCCCAACGACACGCTGGCCCGGGTGACCAGCGCCAACCTCAAGGCGCTGAATGACCTGGCCTATGACGCGGGTGAAGAGGCGTTTGCAGCAAGGTTGCGTGAGACCTTCGGCGAGAAGGCGCCGCCGACGGAATCGATCCGCGAGGTGAACGACCAGTCGGGCAAGGTGACCAACGGCTCCACCGATGTGGGGGATGTGTCGTGGGTGGTGCCGACGACCGGTTTTTACGCGGCGACCTGGGTGCCGGGCACGCCGGGGCACTCGTGGCAGGCGGTGGCCTGCGGTGGCACTAGCATCGCGAAAAAGGGCATGGGTCTGGCGGCCCGCACCCTGGCTGCCACGGCGGTGGACCTGATGACCAACCCACAACTGATCGAGGCGGCCAAGGGGGAGCAGGCCCGCCGCAAGGACGGCAAGCCGTACACGGCTCTGATGGAGAAGGACCAGAAACCGCCGCTGGATTACCGACTGCCGGGGAGGCGGGTGGCGGGGGAGTGAAACGAATAGAAGGAGTCGTTGTTCGGCCAGTCAGCCTGAATGACTTGGAGTGGATGTATCAGCTTCAGCTTGATCCGGAATCCAACCGGATGGCTGGCACGTATTCCCGCGACCGAGGTGATTTTTTCACCCATTGGGAGCAGGTTTGCAAAGATTCCAATGTGATTGCCAAGGTTATATTGGTGAACGAAGTGGAGGTTGGGTGTGTCGCAGCGTTTCCCAGGGATGGAAACACTCATGTCGCCTACTGGATTTCACCGGACCGTTGGGGGCAGGGGATAGCAACCGCCGCCCTGCAAATGTTGTTGGTAGAAGTGCCTGACCGGCCGCTTCATGCGACGGTCGCCGACACCAACCTGGCTTCCCTGCGGGTGTTGCAGAAGTGCGGGTTTCAACCCATCGGGATCCGGCAGGTTGTGGAATGTTCCAGGTACCCTGCCCACACTGAGCAACTGCTGATTTTGACCGGTTAGGAATAGGCCATTTTGGTGGTCACCAAAACTGTAACCATTTTTGGAGATGGGATTGTGAACCTGAAAAATTCGATCATTGCGACAGTGGTTTGGACGGTTATTGTCCTTGGGATCGGGATTGGGATGATCATCTACATAGGCACGCATCCTGTTTCGGGAGCCACGGTCGAACAGCGCAGTCAAATGGCAGGTTCAGGCGTTGGTTTTGTGGCCGCTTTGGGTTATGCGGCTATCTGGCTGCCCTTTGCCTTCAAAAAGGGTCAGGAAAGGCGGAGGTCCTTGGACAAGGTTTCGGCTATTTCCAAAAAGAAGAGCCCTGGAAAATTTGGGAAATAATTGACAGTATTTTTTTGACCTGACGAGCCTTTGCCCTTTTGGTTGACAGCAACCAGTGTGGTTTAGGCCATTGAATGGACGCCGGGAAAATTTGCCATGGCACAAGCTTCATTCGACGACCCGGACTGGCGTTCCGGCCAAAAGAAAAAAGATGCTGGCCTGCTGGCTCAACTGCAGGAGGCCGAGAGGTTGAAGAAGGCCCAGGTGGAGGCCGCGAAGGAGGAACGGAAGGCGCTGAAGGCGGCCCAGCTTTTGGAAAAGCGTAAGGCGGCGCAGAAGGCCAAACTGGCCAAGAAAAAGGCGGAATGGCTGGCCGGTGGGCGCCAGCGGTGGATGGAGAAACAGAAGGAGAAACGAGCCAAGGCGGCAGCCAAGAAAAAAGCGGCCCTGGAAGCCAGGAAGGCGGAGTAGCCGAACTGGCCCCAGGGGGTTTGTTTGGAGGCGGGGTATTTTGGACCAAGGCGTCGCCTTGAGTTTAGGTTTTGGTGTCTTCTTCGGAATCGTCCTCCTCGGTTTCGTCCTCCTCACTCTCATCCCCATCATCATCATCATCATCATCATCTTCTTCTTCTTCTTCTTCTTCTTCTTCTTGCCAAGAAGCTCCGTAGAACACTTTTTCCTCGCCCTCGTTCCAGACGCTGGCGCGCCATGTGTAATCGATGTTGCCCTGGGCGTTCATTTCCAGTTCGTCAACAAATGATTCGACCGCCCTTTTCGCGGCATCGACATCGTCGTGGATTTCGAAGCGGGGGACATCGCAGGTGCAGGGGAAGGAGCCGTAATCGATGACGGCGAAGCCGGGGCATTCGTACACACGAGCCGTTTCCCAGTTTTCACCGCAACCGTCTTCGGAATAAACGCTACGGGTGTGGACCTTGCGGCCGATGTCCGAAGGGGCCACCTCCCCGGATGTCACAGCCTCGTGGATGGCTTCCCAGTACTCGGCCTTGGCTTTTTCGAGATCTTCAAAAAAGAGGGGCTTCTCGCCCGAGCGGGCGTAGCGTGAATCGGCCAGGTCCACCACATAGCCACCCGGGATTTTCAGCAGGTGCGAACGGGCATCGAAGGACTTCAGGTGGCCGGTTTTTGACTCTGGAAGTGGTTGGCCGATCTCCTCCGGCTGGATGATTTTTGCCTCGATGGCGGCCCAGGGGGAGAGCCAGCGCGTTCCGTCCCAAACCCTGGGTAGTTTGCCGCGGGTCACCCGATCACCGGGCTCTTTGCCCGGTTTGCAATCGGCGAAAGGATTGGCTGTTTCGGCACATGGGTCGGACATGGCTAGGCCTCTGGTTGGTTGGTTACAGGTCTGCACCAGTACTTCGCAGGGCCGGGTTAGGATTTTTGTCAGGTGGCCATTTTTTGAAAAAGTTTCCCTGAAATTTGCGGTTGCCATGAAGACAGGGAAAACCCTATCTGGCGCCCCGGGGAAAGGTGTGCCTTGGGGCTGCTTGGCCCTTGGGGAGGGGAACCATGGATTGGCGGCTGGCAACCGTGGCTGTTTGGCTGATGGCGGGTGCCGGTCTGGTGGCCCGAGCGCAAGAAGCCGCACCGCAACCTCTGGTACCCCCAGAAGCTGATGCCTTGCAGCAGGATGAGGCGGTGGGCCTGACGGATGAACCGAACCCCGCCTGGAAATTCTGGGTGGGAATCGAGGCTCTGGGCTGGGGCATCAGCGGGCAGTCGCTGCCGGCCTTGGTGACCGGATCGCCGGCGGGGACGCCGAGGGATCATGCGGGGGTGCTGGGAGCGCCGGGCACGCGCATTTTGTACGGAGATGACTCCATCGGCGGTGGCATGCAGGCCGGCCTGCGGGTTTATAGCGGCATCTTTTTGAATCAGGCGAAGACCTGGGCGGTGGATGGCTCGTTTTACACGCTGTACGGCGGTGACACGGCCTATCTGTCGCCGGATGGACCGATTGTCTCGAGACCCTTCCGGGATCCGGGAACCGGCGAGAACAACGCCGCACTGGTGACCTACCCGGGGGTGATGGAAGGCAATGTGTCGGTGGAGACTTGCCAACTCTTTTACGGGCTGGATGTGAACTTCCGCCGTAACTTGCACACCTCCGAAGCGTGGCGGGTGGATTTGATCGCCGGCTACCGGAACATGGGCTTCAACGAGGGGCTGGGTGTGTATGAGTTCATCACCCGGCCGGATGGCACCATTGGGTATTACATTGGCGACGCCATCAACACCACCAACTTCTTCAACGGCGGGCAGATTGGCCTGGGGTTCAGCCATCGTCTGGGTCGGTGGCTGGTGGATGCCAAGGTGCTGCTAGGGTTGGGTGGCACCAGCAGCCAGGTGAATATCGATGGCAGCACCACCTACCTGTACGGCAACGGGGCTTATTTCACCCAGCCGGGGGGATTGTTGGCCCAGCAGACCAACATGGCGGATTACGAGAAGCAAACCCTGAGCTTTGTGCCCGAGGTGGGGCTGAGGTTGGGCTATCAGGTGACTCGGCATATCGCCGTCACCGCGGGCTACACCTTCATCTACTGGACCGGCGTGGCCCGGCCGGGCAGCCAGATTGATTCGACATTGTCCCTGGATCCGACCACCAGCCTGGGCCGGCCGGCGCTACCGGGAGTGCAGACCACGGACATCTGGATCCAGGGCGTGTCGGCGGGGTTGGAGTTGCGGTTTTAGAGCGAGTTATAACCTGCCAGCGGCTGCGTCTCAAAAGATTTTCAGCGCATAAATCTACAGGAAAAAGCAGATGTCCGAAAACATTTTGCAACCTTATGGCTTACATTCCGTTCCAGGTGGCCCTGACCTGGGGCCAACCCAACCCAGTACCGAAACGGTCGTGATTGGGGCCGGCATTTCCGGCCTTGGATGCGCCCGCCGACTTCAGGACACGGGCTCGCCTTTCCTACTGGTCACGGACCGGCTAGGAGGGAGAATGCATCACCCGCCGGACGGTTCAGTCAATCTGGGAGCCACCTACATCAAAGAAGACTATTACCATGTTTCAAAATACATCGACCGAGGAATGCCATTCCGGCTGAATGACACCTACGCGGAGAACGGGAAAAAACTGACTACACTGCTGCACTGGAGCAACTTGCGGAATCTGTTTCCCTTGAGGCGTCTCCTGGCGCGCCTGCGAGAGCTGCGTGCAGTCAATCGGGCCTTTCGCAAGGAGTCGGAGCAAATACCACCACGGGACCTCCTCGCAAAATACCCGCTCATAGCGAAGTATACCCGGCAGTCGGCGGTCGACCTGATCACCGAGCTTGGACTATGGCCATTACACAGGCGTTACTTCGGTTCAGCGTTCATGGCCACGGTTTTCATGGATCCTCTCCGGTCCAACGCCTTTTTTTATCTTTTCACCCTCCTGCCCATTATTGAACCCACCTGGGTGGCGGATTTCACCCTAACCTACGAACGACTGACATCTGGCTATAACCATCGCATCCGACTTGATTCGGTTGTCGGCATGAACAGGAATCAAGACCGGAGCTGGCAGCTAACCATGGCGAGTGGCTTCCGGATAAAAGCCCGGAATGTGGTGATTGCCGCCCCCTATCACAATGCCGTCAAGTTTTATCCAGTTCCCCGCCCGCGAGACCTGACTAGCGGTACTGTCCTAGCTGTCCGGGGGGATCGCCGACCGCCCTACCGTGGTCGAGGCCTAATCTCGTTTCATTCCGAGGAGAACGGTGTGTGCCTGGTTTGGCGGCAGCTTAGCGGGCTCGACCTGGTGAACTGCATCCGGACCGACCCGAATTTGTCAGCCATTTACTCCACCTGGGAAATTGTGGATCGGGCGGATTGGCGAACCGCTGTATCCATATCTGGAAGTGAGTGGGTTCCCGTGGAACTGGAAAGTGGTTTGTATCTGGCCGGGGATTACAATATCGGCGGCTTGGAGGATTCCTTTATCAGCGGACTTTGCGCTGCCAATCACATAGTGAAAAAGAAGCAGGAAACGCCCTCGGCCTAGAATCTCCGCCCGCAATTTGATTTATCCTTGCCATTTCCCAAAAAGA
>JAFMJU010000176.1 GCA_017853285.1 Gemmataceae bacterium | reverse complement strand
ACACAAACATCGCCACCGACCTGAAGGCAGCCTGTGGGCGGACCGACCAGCCCGCCGCCGCCCTGGTCCGGGACCTGAAGCAGCGTGGCCTCCTGGACAGCACGCTGGTGATCTGGGGTGGCGAGTTTGGCCGGCTGCCCATCGCCCAGCTCCCTGCCGACAAGGATGAGAAAAAGGCGGGTCGCGACCACAACAAGAACGCCGGCTGCTGCTGGATGGCTGGCGGCGGGGTGAAGGCCGGATTCACGCTGGGGGCGACCGATGAGCTGGGCCTGAACGCCGTGGAAAACAAGGTCAGTGTCCGCGACTGGCACGCCACCGTCCTGCATCTGCTGGGTTTGGACCACGACCAATTGTTTGTCATGGACAACGGCCTGCGGGAGCGCCTCACCGGCGTTGAGCCGGCCCGCGTGGTGCGCGAAATATTGGCGTGAGGATTTGGGCCGTTTACCCCTTCGCCCCACGCTCCAGCTTGCCCCCGGGCAGTCTCCGCACCACCTGACCCAGTTCCAGCGGGAACAGCACCTGGGCCAGGGCACCCGGGTTCAGCCCCAGGCGATCAGCCAGTACCTCCAGGTGCATCGGGCCGTTTTCCAAAAGCCTCCAAAGTTCCAGCCCTTGCCCTGAGATGCCCGGTGGTTGAGGGCGTATGTTTGGGGCGCAAGGTGCCGCTGGAATGGCGGATCTCTCTTGGATTGCCTTGGATTTGGGCTGCTTGGATGCGGGGGGAGATTTGACAGGGGTGGGGTTCGGGGCCGGTTGCTGGCCAATCGCCTCCAACACATCCTCCATGCCGCGGCAGACCAGCGCCCCCTCGCGCAGGAGCGTGTGGCACCCTTCCGATAGCGGGCTGTCAATCGGCCCGGGCACGGCCAGGAGCGGCTTGCCTTGCTCGGCCGCGTGTGTGGCGGTGTGAAGCGTTCCACTCTTGGCCTGCGCCTCGACGATCACCACCGCCAGCGACAGGCCCGAGATCAGCCGGTTGCGTGAAGGGAACAGGCCTGCCTGAGGCTTCTGCCCCATCGGGTGTTCGCTGAACAAGCCGCCCGCCTGCCGGACCCGCTGGGCCAGTTCCGCATGCTCCGGTGGGTAGATTCCAGACAAGCCGTTGGCCAGCACCGCCAAGGTGCGCCCGCCGGCTTCCAGGGCGGCCTCATGGGCCACACCGTCAATGCCTCGGGCCAACCCGCTGATCACCGTGATGCCAGCCCCCGCCAATTCTCTTGCCAGCCTTTGGGCCACCCGGCGCCCGTAGGGTGTCGGCTCCCGCGATCCGACGATCGCCACCGCCCGCCTGTCACAGGGAAGGTATTCCCCGGCCAGGTACAGCAGGGGAGGCATACCCTCCAATCCCGCGAGCACATCCGGATATCCTGGTTCCCCGAGGGCCAATGGCCACACCTGGTGGCGGGCAAGCAGGGCGACCTCGTTTTCAAGCACCGAGGCGCGCGCCGCCTGCCCGATCTTTTCAAGTAAGGCCTTGGAGATGTTGGGAATCCCATCCAGCGCGGTGGTATCTCCCGACAATAACCCGGCCGGGTCCGGCACATGCTCCAATAGAGAGGAAAGCGTGCGGGGCCCGATACCCGGGACCAGGCGCAGTGCCAAAATGGCGCGGGTGCGGGGGGACAACTCCAGGCTCATCCAGGCACCCCCGCCGAGTTTGGCTCGGGCGACCCGGGTGCGCCGGCGAGCAGTTGCACTATCACGGCATCGGCCACAAAGCGACCCTCCCGCGTCAATCGCAGCCCGAGCTCATCCCGGGCCAACAGACCTTGTCTCACAAGGGGGCCCGCCCCATCACCCAGTATCTGGTCGAGGGAGAATCCTGTCCGGGCCAAGAATTCTTCGGGCACCACGCCTTCGACACGCCGCAGGTTCATCATCAGCGTCTCGCGCGCCGTCTCCCAAGGTTCCAGACGCTCCCGCTGGAAGGCGGTGTCCTCCCCGGCGAGCGCCAGACGCAGGTACCGGTCCAGGTCGCGAGTGTTCAGTGTCCGTTCGCCGTCCAACAGACCCGCGGCACCCATGCCGATGCCCACATGTGGCAAGTTGGCCCAATAGGCCCGGTTGTGCCGGCTCTCGAAGCCCGTCCTGGAAAAATTGGAGATCTCATATTGATGGTAGCCAGCCGCCTCCAGCGTGGTCATGGCCTGGTCATAGAGGTCGCGCTCCAGTTCCTCCGCCAGCGGTAGCACCAGACCTCCACGCACCTTTTTCTCTAGCGGAGTGCCCCGCTCGTAGGTCAGGCCGTACAGGCTCAGATGATCAGGTCCCAGGTCGATGGCCCGGCGGAGATCCAGCGCCCAATTGTCCCGGGTCTGGCCGGGCGCCCCGAAGATCAGATCCAGCGAAACGGCCAGTCCGGCCTCTCGGGCCGCCCGCACACCGCGTTCCACCAGGGTGGCATCGTGCGGCCGCTCCAACGCCTCCAGGGTTCCCGGCTCAAACGACTGCACCCCCAGGCTGATCCGGGTGAAGCCGCTGTCCGCCAGCACCCGGGCCTTCTCTCCATCGAACGACTCCGGATTGGCCTCGAGGCTGGCCTCGCCCTCGGGTGCCAAAGGGGTTCGCCCCGCGAGAATTTCACCCAACCGGCGCAGTTGGCCGGCATCCAGCAACGAGGGAGTGCCGCCCCCCACGAACCAAGTGTCCATGGGCAAGGGGGATGTTTGGAAGAGAGACACTTTCCGCGCCAGTTCGGCCTCGAGAGCAACCAGGTACGCTTCGATCCGGTCCGTTTTGCCCACCGCGATGGCGAAATCACAGTAGCCGCAATGCCTGGCGCAAAACGGGATGTGCGCGTAAAGCGACCGGGGCGGCGGTGAACTGGGCTGCTGTTTTGCGGTTGGTACCATGAGTTGATTCTACCGGCTGTCCGTGAATCCAACGGCACACCGGCTGTCGGCAAGATAGGCGAATAGAGAGGCAAAGCGACTCATGCGTCTGGCGGGCAAAAAGGCGTTGGTCACCGGGGCGGCGAATGGCATCGGCTGGGCAAGTGCCCGGGCCCTGGCGGCGGATGGCGCCGATGTGGCCCTTCTCGACCTCCGCTGGCCGGGTTACGGGGGTTCCGGATCCCTGCAGCTGCAGTCTCTGGGGCACAAGGCCATCGAGATTGCCTGCGATGTGACCGACCGTCAGGCCGTGGAGGCCGCCATCGAGCGTACCGAGAAGGAGCTTGGCGGCCTGGACATTCTGGTAACCAGCGCGGTCTACAGCGACCGCGAGATGTTCACCGACGCGAACCTCGACGGCTTCAAGAAGACCATCGATGTGACCATGTGGGGCGCCTTCTGGGCCTTGCGGGGCTTTGCCCGTCACCTGATCGCCCGCAAACGGCCCGGTTCCGCCGTGCTGATCAGCTCGCCACACGCCTACGTCGCCATGCCCAGTTGCATGGCCTACAACATGGCGAAAGCCGGGCTCGACATGATGGGCAAGACCGCCGCCATGGAGTTGGGGCCCAAGGGCATCCGCGTCAACATGATCTACCCCGGTTGGACCGACACTCCCGGAGAACGGAAGTTCTTCAGCGAGGAAACCCTGCAACAAGCCAGCAAGGCCCTGCCCCAAGGGCGCCTGATGAAGCCGGAGGAAGTGGCCCGCGGCGTGGTGTTCCTGTGCGAGGACGCCAGCGACTGCATCACCGGCACCATCCTCTCGGTGGATGGCGGCTCCCAGCTCCCCTGGTGGAGCAAGCGGGGCACCGGGGAATTTTAGGTTTTACCCGGTTTTTCCCTGTCGATCTGACCTCCGCCCCTTGAACACGGTCCTTGCCGGGTTTACAAGAGGGTCTACCTCTGGTTGTGAAAGTCCGGATTCATTCCCTCCCCCCTTTTATTCGGAGCATACCGCCATGCGCCTCTCCCGCCGCGGCTTCGCCGCCTCGCTGTCCACCGCCGCCGTAGTCTCGCTGGCTGTGCCCGCGCTGGGCCAGAAGCGTGATTTCAGCCCGGGAGCCTCCCCGGTGCGCTATCCCGACCCCGATCTGGTAAAGCTGGATGACCGTTTTGCCAAGTACATGATCGGCAACACGCCGATCCAGCGACTGCACACCGGGTGCCTGTGGGCCGAGGGGCCGGCATGGAGCAGCGTGGGCCGCTACCTGGTCTGGAGTGATATCCCCAACGACAGGCATTTGCGCTACGCCGATGAGGACGGCCATATCAGCGTCATGCGTCAGCCGGTGGGCAACACCAACGGCAACACCTTCGATTACCAGGGCCGCCTGGTTTCCTGCGAGCACGGCAACCGCCGCGTGGTGCGCCACGAGCACGATGGCTCGCTCACCGTGCTGGCCGACCGGTTCGAGGGCAAGCGCTTCAACGCCCCCAATGATGTGATCGTCCACCCGAAGACTGGCGACATCTGGTTCACGGATCCGGGCTACGGCTCCCTGGGCAACTACGAGGGGAACAAGGGGCCGCTCGAGATCAAGGAGGCGGTCTACCGAATCGATGCCCGCACCCGCGCGGTGGTGAAGCTGACCGAGCAGCTCGACAAGCCGAACGGCCTTTGCTTCTCGAACGATTACACCAAGCTCTATGTCGCCGACACCGGCAAGCTGAAGAGCATCCTGGTGTTTGACATCGCCGAAGACACGAAGATCGGCGAGGGCCGCGAATTCCACTCGATGAAGATGAAGCTTGGCGACAAGGAGGTCTCCGGCATCGCCGATGGCATCCGCTGCGACATCGACGGCAACATCTGGGCTTCAGCCGGCTGGGTGGGTGAGGGCTATGACGGCGTGCATGTCTTCGCCCCGGACGGGACCCGTATCGGCCAGATCCGCCTGCCGGAGATCTGCAGCAATGTCTGCTTCGGCGGAGCCAAGCGCAACCGTCTGTTCATGACCGGTAGCCAGTCGCTGTACGCGGTCTATGTGGAGACCCGGGGCGCGCACATTTCCTGACGGCATGGCTCCCGCCAGCCGCTGAGACTTTTCCCCCGAATCCCGAGCGCCCGACATGTCCTCAGTTTCACCCGCCGTTTCCGATCAGTCAGGTGACGGCAAGATCGGCAGCCACCAGATCAAGAGCGGCGTCGCCGCCTGGCTTGGCTGGATGTTCGACGGCCTGGACATGCACCTCTACACCCTGGTGGCGCTGCCCTTCGTGGCAGAGCTGATGGGTCTGACAGACACCGATCAGGCCGTGCGGGAGAAGGCCAGTTACATCCAGGCGGCCTTCCTGGCAGGCTGGGCGCTGGGCGGTGGATTGTTCGGTCTGGTGGGTGACCGGCTGGGGCGGACCCGCGCCCTCATCCTGACCATACTCACTTACGCTTTGTTCACCGGCCTGAGCTTTTTCGCCCAGTCCTGGTGGCAATTGATGGCGTTCCGTTTCCTGGCCGCGTTGGGCATCGGTGGCGAATGGGCCGTCGGTGCCTCGCTTCTCAGTGAGACCTGGCCGGCAAAGTGGCGACCCTGGCTGGCGGCCATCCTGCAGACCGGGGTCAACATCGGGGTGCTTTTCGCCAACCTGGCCGGTTTCCTGCTCAGTTCCTACCCCAACCGAACCGTTTTTCTGGTGGGTGTCATCCCCGCACTGCTGGTGCTTTGGATCCGCAAGGAAGTGCCCGAACCAGAAGCGTGGGAGCAGGCGAAGGAAACTGCCCGTCCCCGCATTGCAGACCTGTTCCGGGGCAACCTGCTGCGAACCACTTTGGTCACGCTCCTGGTCTGTTCATTCTCCCTTTCGGGGCACTGGGCGTTCATGTTCTGGTCCACCCAGCAAGTGGGGCGCCTGCAGATTGAGACCATGCAAAAAGCTGAATCGCCACCCTCTGACGAAGAAATCCGTATGGCTGGCAAACAGATGACCAACAAGGGCCTCAGCGTGCTGATGTTCTCCAGCATCGCCGGGAACTTTGTCGCGGCGGTGTTGGCCCGTTTCCTGGGCTATCGCTGGGCCATCCTGCTGTTGTGCGCCGTCTACGGGGTGCTGCTGTTTATGGCCTACAGCGTGGTGCGCCTGCCCGGCGATATGCTCTGGTGGTTTGTGCCCCTGGGCATCTGCCAGGGTGTCTTCGGCCTATTCACCATGTACATGCCGCCGTTGTTCCCCACGCTTTTGCGCACCACTGGTGCTGGGTTCTGCTACAACATCGGCCGGCTTGCCGCCGCCGGCGCCACCATCGTCCTTGTCTTCCTGCCCGTGCCTGACCTGCGCCATGCGCTGTTGTGGACCGGCGGCCCCCTGCTGGCCGCGGCGATGGTGGGCCTGATGCTGCCGGAACATGGCACGGAAAGGCAAACGGCTTAGCCAGCCTCAGAAGGATTTTCCAAACGCGGTCGGGCTGGAATCACGGGGCCGGGTATTTTGGTTTCCGTCCTTCGAGAACCTCCACCACATCCCGCACCACCCAGCTCATATTTTCGATTGCGGTGCGCGTGCGCGCGGCCATATGCGGGGTCAGCAGCACATTGTCCAGGCCCAGCAGCGGATAGTCTGATTTTGGCGGTTCCGGATCGAAGACATCAATGGCGGCGCCGGCGATCTGCTTCCGCCGCAACGCATCGGCCAAGGCAGGATCATCCAGCACTTCCCCCCGGCTGGTGTTGATCAGAATCGCTGTCGGTTTCATCAATCCTAGAAGCGGCCTGCCAACCAGCTTCTCATTGCCGGCCTTCATGTCCACATGCAGCGACACGATGTCGGCTTCACGGAACAGGGTTTCCTTATCAACGGAAGTCGCGGGAAAATTCAATTTGCCCTGTAGATCCAACAGGTCGTTGTAGATCACCCGCATGCCGAAACCGTTGGCCGCAATCGATCCCACCCGACGCCCGACACGACCCATGCCCAAGATGCCCAGGGTCAGCTCGTTCAACTGCACGCCGCGTTGGGTGTCGCGTATTCGCTTGAACTCTTTCGGCTCGTAGGCGTTATCTTTGAAAAATGCCCAAGGCCTGAGCAACTGAAGCGCGTAACCGATGACGAAATCCCCCACCGCCAATGTGTTGGCATCCGGCGTGAAAACCACCTCCACATTACGGGCCCGGCATGCCGCCACATCAATGTTCTCAAGGCCCACACCGCCCCGGCCAACCACTTTCAATCTCGGGCAACGGGCCAGTAGGCCTTCGTTCACGCGGGTGTAGGTGCGCACCACCATGCCTTCCACCTCGGACAAGGCGGCATTGAAGTCGGGCGTGTCGGGAGCGGCCTCGATGACCCGAGCCCGCTCCTTCAGCCAGGCCAGCGGTGCCGAATCCGAGCCTTCAGTGACCAGAACAAGAGGTGATGTTTTCATCCAGCCGTTATAGCGAAAGGCCCAACCCTGAACTATCCCAGGCCGGATTTGGCAGGCGGTTGTTCCATGCTTTCTTCTGAATCTGGTCCACCCTTGGCCAGACAGTAACGGGCCCCCAACGCTCCGAGGATGCCCAGGGCGCCGCAGGCCATCCAAACCGTGAATGGCTCGCTTTCGGGGGCCAACAGGCGTGACCAGATGGGATTCAGCAGGGGTTCCAACAGCGTGATCAATCCCGCTTCACGCGCGGTGATATGCCTCAGAGCCCGGGCGGCGATGAGGTAGGGCAACCCCATCTGCAGACCGCCGAACAGCGCCATCATCCCCAGTTGTTGGAGGGAAGGAGCGTGTTGCGACAACACCACCGGCACCAGAATCAATGCACCCATCAGGAAATTGAAAACGGTCACCGGCGCGCTGGGTAGATCCTTCAACCAGCCCAGGCCCAATAGCACCAGGGCGAAACCGACCCCGCTGGCCAAGGCCAGACCCACGGCGGTGAGGTGGCCATCCTCCCAGCCCTCCAGCACCAGGCAGGCTACCCCACCCATCGCCAAGGCCAGGCTGATCACCGTGGCTCGGTCCAGCTTTTCCCTCCAGAATAGCCAACCCATCAACACCACCCAGAAGGGTGCGGTGTACTGAAGCAG
>JAFMJU010000175.1 GCA_017853285.1 Gemmataceae bacterium | reverse complement strand
CAAGTAGGGAAATCATGCCAATTTGTTTTTCAGCATGGTCAGGACCGCCCCGGGCAAAAGTGACCTTTCCACCCGGTGGTAACTCTGGTCGGCCCCGGGGCCGATAAACGCTTCCTGGCTCGCTGTTTGGTGATGATTGGCAACCATAAGGTCGGCGCCGGTCCGTTGTCGCGTGATTTCGGCCTCCCGGATCAGGGCGGGCGTATCCAGGCCAGACTCGAGCTTGAAACCGACCAACAGTCCGCGGAAGCCCCAGTCCTTACGGATTTTGTCAATCACCTTGGGGGCGCGCACCAGTTCCAGGTGGAACGGGGCATTGGCGCTGTCCAGTTTGGCTGAATCGGCCGGATGGCCCCGCGCATCAAGGATTGTGCCGACTGTGAAATCGCTCACCGCCGCGGAGTGGATGATCGCGTCAGGCGGTTCCAGCTTTATGGCACCAGCCAGCAAATCTCCCAGATCATCCGGAGTGGAAAAGGTGCGGACATCACAGCCCGGAGGGGTGAAGCTTGCATCCGGCATCCGTGCAGTCAACAGGGTGACCTGATAGCCCCGGGCCACAGCCAGGCTGGCGATGGCCAGACCGGTTTTCCCGGATGCCAAATTGGTGATCACACGAACCGAATCAATGGGGACGCATGTGGGTCCGGCTGTGATAAGAAGGCGCATGGTTCAGGGCGGTGGTGGAACGGGTGTTCTGGGCGCGGCCACCTCCGCAGCATAGCGGGAAAAACGGGCTCCGTAATCAGGCATTTTCTTGGCAAGTTTGGGAGCCAATGGTGCCGGGCGTGGGTTTGAACGCAATTCGGCCAGGTATTCCAGCAGAACTGATTTCAATTCCGGCTGGCCCTGGAGCATGAACCTCACCCAAAGCCATGATTCGCGGTACTCGGGCCGCTGCATTCTGTGGATTTCCCGGATCTCCTCGAGCCTTTCCAGGCTGGGGCCAGGCCCCTTGGCGAAATCCTCACGCGTTTGGGCCAACCGTTCCCCGAATTCAACCGGGTAATCCTCCATCTCAAAGTACTCGGCCAATCCCTCGTCCAACCACAAGGGAACATCCATGAGCGTGGAATGCAGCAGGGCGTGGGTCAGTTCGTGGCGCAGGTCCTGTTCGAGGCGGTCCGACCACCAGGTCAAAACCATCAGGTCCTCACCCAAAACCTTGGACCTTCCCTGGGCGACAAAAAAGGCCCGCCGGCTAGGCAGCTCCGGGTAGCGAAGACGCATGTATTGGTCGTAGGAAGCACGGTCGCCGAAAAGATAAACCAGTATCGGTCTTTGGGAGTTTTGCAGCCGCAGGTCCCGTGCAATCTGGTCGCGAAGCTGTGAGCAGCCCTGAATCCATTTGGGTTCGGGGTTCAGCGGCAGGTCAGAAAGGAAAATGAACGGTGCAACCCGCTTTTCGTGCAGGGAGGGGAGTTGCGCGGCCACTTGGTTTGAGGGTTCCTTGGACCGCGCCTGTTCCGGCAGACCGGGAGCATGGGTGGCCAGGGTCAAATCGAGATTTTGGCAACCCAAAAACATGGCCAGGCAAAAGAGCCAAAGGGACACGAGTCGGGTGCGGGCAGCCTTGGACAAACCAACCCTCCCCTTCATCCGGGCGCTTCCAAAAGATGCCTGCTGGAATTGAATCGGAGTAGAGGGTAATTCCCGGAAGGAATCCGGGGCAAGGCTAAGGGTTTGGGAAATAATCAGCCGTTGGCGCGGCCCCGGTGTTCGTTTCGCCTGATTTTTGCCTGCGCAAGGCGCAAGATGTTCAAAACAAACAACTTCCATTGCGGGGATAGCCGGCCACCCTGGTAGCTTCTCAGAAATCCCAGCATTTCACCCGGGCTAACCCCGCCAACGGTCAAAACGGACCGGGCCAGTCTGGCGAGATCCTTCTCACGATCAGCTGCTTTCAAGTTCCTTTGCAGGCGAACGCCAACCAGGTCAATCAGCCATGGGGAGTCATCCGGCCCCACCAGGAGATTGGAGGCCTTCAGATCCCGGTGGCGGACACCCATTCCATGCATCTGCCTGAGGATCGCCCCCAGCTTTCGACCGAGTTCCCGGCGTCGGGTCGGGCATTTGACCGATTTCCACCAGGCGTCCAGCAGGATCGAATCGGAAACAACCGTCTGAACCAGCCTTTCCGAGCCATCCGGGAACCGGATCCAGGCAATCGGTTTTGGGGTTGGCAAAAACCTGCCACGCAACGCGTGGCCCAGGTGCCAGGAACGGCGGCAGGGGTGGTTCCCAGTCGCGCGATGCCACCAGGAGCGCGCTGGAATGTCCTTGATGATCCATGCCTGCTGGTCCGGTTGGGCCCCATCCGGGGTCCATTGAAAAACGGTGGAGGACTTCGATTGTTTCAGGATGAGCGGAGGCCTGGAGTGGGAGCCTGAATTTTCGATGCCTCCTCCCGCCAATGGTTCCTGGCGTCTGGGAAACGGTTCGGGCATCACCAGGTCTGGCCTGGCGAATACCGGCGTGCGGGCGGCGAAACCAACCCCACTGGTCCCGGAGCAGTTGATCACCACTTTCTGGAAGTCCTTGTTGATTTCAAAACAGCGGTTGTCACGGCTTCGCCACAAGCGGTGTTTTGACGCGCCGGTTTTTTCCTCAATCAGCCGGGCCATCGCGCGCGGGGACCATGGGCAGCCGCTGATCAACGAATTCCTGAACTCCAGAAGGTAGCATTTCAGGAATCGCCAGCGGTCCTGGCGGGTGGCGCGCCCATGAAACCAGCGGTTGAGGATGATCAGGTTGGCCAGGTTGGCGGTCCAGGACGGCCGGATTTTCTTGAGGTCGTGCACATCCAGCAAAACCATTGCCGGCGAAGCGGAGGCGGAGAAAAGAACGTTGCCCGGATGGAGGTCGGTGTGGTGGAAACCGTGCTGATGCATGGATGCCATCAGGCCGGCCAACCGGGTGGCGATCTCTTTTCTGGCCCTTCCTTTCAGGGGCCCGCCGGATTCCATCAGAAACCGGTCGAGGGGTTGCATGTCGGGCGCGGTCCGGGTGATGATCCACGAGGCGCCAAAGAAACCCGGCTCGGCGGCGACTCCCATCACTTCCAGGGTTGGCACGCCCGCTTTGCCCAGATCGAGCAAGCGCCGGGCTTCCAGATGGGCCTTGTGTCCACGGAAGATCCTCCGGGCTTGTCCTCGGATTCCCGAGATCTGGTTCCGCTTCACATGGATATCCAGGCCATCGAGGTGAATCCTCCAGACCAGCCTGTGGCCGCCCCTTTTTATGAGCGTTCCCTCCCGATTCACCAGTAGCGCAAGGTTGCCATCATGGTTTTTCAGGGCCCTGACCAATGTCAGGTCTGTTGGATAAATCAGCCAGCCGGGTGCGGGACCTTGGGGAGCCGATGCGGTCATGCGGCGCTCCCGGATATTTGCCGGATGGCATCCCCAACCAGTTTGGCAGCATTGGCAACCGAGTAATCCCTTTCAACCCGCAGTCTGCCCGATTGGCCCATGGATTTCATGACGGGGCGGTTTTTGTCCAGGAACTCCAGTTTTTCGATCCATTCCTCGTCGGTGCCGGGCAGGAATCCCTCCTGGCCGGATTGAATCATTTCCGGGTGGACCCCGATGGGATTGGCCAGAACAGGTAGGCCAGCCGCCATGTATTGGAGGACCTTCAGGCCGCATTTCCCGCGGCTCCATGGGTCATCCGGAATCCAGGAAATGCCCACATCCCCGGATGCCAAATCCCTGGCCTCGGTTTTCCCGGACCACGGGATGTTCACCACTTCCAGTTTTTCAAAGACGGGAAAACGGTCGCTGATGACCCTTAGCTTGATTCCTGGCATTCGCGCCCCGATCCGGTTGAACAGGGGCGCCATCCTTTCCAGACCCTGGAGGGTGCTGGAACTGCCAATCCAGGTCAGTTGCAAGCCTGGGTCGGCAGACTGCAGGTTGTCGCGGGAGCTTTTGGGGGTGTAAAGGTCCGGATTGATGCTGGTGGGCACCACCGTCACATGGCCCCTGGCTCCGTGAAGTCGCGACTGCTCGGCCAAAAACCGGTTGCCCGCGAAAACGCAGTCGGCGGCGGCCATCAGGCCGGCGAACCGCCGACTCCTGCGTCCATCCAGATGCCCTTTTGGGGAGTAGGAGTCGCGTAGGAACACCGCGTCATCGAAATCGAAAGCCAGCCAGGCCGCCCGGGAACGAAGCAGCCTGAGTTCCACCCAGGAAAGAAGTTTCCTTTGCAGGATGACCGCCTGGTTCTTCAGCCGGTTGAATAAGGCCAGCCTGCCGAAAAGGTTGCGGGGCAGCGAGACCGGTTCCAGAGAGATGCCACGGGTGCGCAGGTGTGGAATCAGGGCGGAGAGCCTGTATCGGCAACAAACATGGTCGGGATGCTCAACCAGGCAAATGACCCGCACAACGCACCTTCCTGGCGCTTTGAATGAAACGGTCTCAACCGCCTTTGCGCCGACGGGCCTCGAAGGACGCGATATCCTTTTTCGTTTCCCGTTTCTTGATGGCCTCGCGCTTGTCATGGACCTTCTGGCCCAGGCCCAACGCCAGGGAGATTTTGGCTTTTCCTGTCTTGAAATACAACTCGAGTGGGATGAGAGATTTGCCCCGGGTTTTCAGCTCCCCCTCGAGTTTTCGAATTTCCGGGCGGTTCAGCAGCAGCTTGCGCCGCCTTTTGGCCTTGTGGTTGAGTTGGTTGGCCTCGGTGTATTCGGGTATGTCCATCCCGTAGAGCCAGACTTCGCCTTTTTCGATTCTGGCGAAGGCGTCGGAAATATTGGCCTGGTTGTTACGGAGGCTTTTCACCTCGCTGCCCTGCAAGACAAGGCCGCATTCGAGTTGGTCTAGGATCTTGTAATCGTGGAGAGCCTTCCGGTTTTTGGCGATGATCCGAACCTTGGGTTCGCCGTCGGCCGGTTTATTCTTTCCGGATTTTGCCATGCTTGCTTCCAGGTGCTCAGGCTATGGGCGCGGAAGGCCGGGCGCCCTCGTAGGTTCGGCCGCAGGCCAACGAGGAAACCTTTTCCAATGACACCTGGTAGAGACGGGTGCCGGTGGCGGTAGGGTATTCCCCGGTTATGCAAGCCTGGCAAAGGCTGGAATCGGGCATGCCAATGGCGCGCGCGATGGCCTGCTTGGGCAGATAAAAGAGGCTGTCCGCCCCAAGCTCGCGGGCCATCCTTTGCTGTTCCTCCAGGGTGGGCTCCATTCCCGCCATGAATTTCGGGGCGAAAAGCTCCCGTACCGTTGACATGTCGATACCGTAAAAACACGGGGCAATGATCGGTGGGCAGGCCACCCGGACATGGATTTCCCTGGCACCGCCCCGGGTGCGAAGATCATTGAGCAAGGTCTTCAGGGTGGTGGAGCGCACCACCGTGTCCTCGATAAGCAGAACCCTTTTTCCCTCGAGAACCTCCCGGAGGGGCGTGTATTTCAACTGGACCCGCTCGGCCCGATTCTGCCCTTCGATGAAGGTTCGGCCCACATATCGATTTCGCATCAGCCCCTCCAGGGAGGGGATTCCCAGGGCGTGTGCCATGGCATCCGCCGCGGCCTTGGCGGTGTCCGGCACGGGAACTATCACCGTGTCGGAATCCATGGCCAGGAGGCCCATTTCGCGTTCCCGGCGCGCCAATTCCTTGCCCAGGGCCGTTCGGGTCAAGTACACGCTGCGGCCGTCCAGATTGCTGGCGGCGTTCGCGAAATAAATCCATTCGAAGAAACAATGGGACTTGCGGCCCTTGGGCGCGATCCGATGGGTGGAAACCTTGCCGTTTTGGATGAGGAGCATTTCCCCCGGCTCGAGGCTTTGCACCTCGCGGAAGCCAAGGTTCAACAGGGCGACGGACTCGCTGGCGGCGGCGACCATGGGGCCATCCTGCGCCCAGCACAGGGGGTGAAAACCCTGGGGATCCCGCAAGACCACCATGTCGCCCATCGCGTTCAGGAACACCAGGTTGTAGGCCCCGTCGAACTGGTCGGCCAAACGGGTGAAAACCTCCACGAGATCCGGTTGCACCTGCTGGTGGTTGCTGAGCGCCTTGCTCAGGTAATGCATGATGATTTCGGTGTCGTTGTCACGGACGATGTGGTAATCGGATTTCTCAAGCAGCGAGTCACGCAGGTCGGCGTAGTTGGCAAGCTGCCCGTTGAACGCGAAGCTGAACCATTTCCACTTGCAGCCATGCTCGCGCTCAAAAGGCTGGGCGAGACGGCGTTCTGAACCGCCGCAGGTGGCATAGCGCACATGACCTATGGCGGCAGGACCGGAATGGTCCTTCATCAGCGACTCGTATTTTTCCTGGTGGCTTAGCCGAAAGGCTTCAATCACCGTCCCGATTTGCCGGTAGGTATCCACCAGCTTGCCGCGCTTGGGATTGAAGGTGGAGATGCCCGCCGCCAGTTGGCCGCGGTTTTGCAAATCCAGAAGCATGCGCGGTATCAGCCTGGAAACCTGGTCCGCTCCCGCAACGGGTGCAAGGCGGGATGGCTTGTCGCTGGGCAAGTGATAGATGGCTGCAACCCCGCAGTTGTGTCGGGGTTCGTCACCGGCATCAATGCCAGTCATCGGCTGATTCCTTGAGTGGGATGGATAGCGGGTTCATCCTAGCGGGTGGCGGCCCGCCATGCCAATGAAACGGCGTTTCTTGCCAGACCGGAACGGGTTTAACCGCACTGGGCCCTGTGCCTCAGGAAGTGATCCATCAGGACGATGGCCACCATGGCTTCCCCCATGGGAATAAATCTTGGAAGCAGGCAAGGGTCGTGTCTGCCCTTCACGAGGATTTCCGCGGGATTCCGTTGCTGATCCACCGTTTTTTGGGGCCGGGAGATGCTGCTGGTCGGCTTGATGGCCACCCGGGTTAAAATATTCTCCCCTGAAGAGATTCCCCCAAGCATGCCGCCGTGGTTGTTTTGTTCGGTTCCCAATCCCCAGGGACGATCGGGTCTTGGGACAAACAGGTCATTGTGCTCGCTACCCCGCATGCGGGAGGCGGAAAAACCGGAGCCGTATTCAAACGCGGTGACAGCAGGTAACGAAAGCATGGCTTTCGCCAAATCCGCCTTTAATTTGTCAAAAACGGGTTCACCCCAGCCTGGAGGCACACCCAGGGCGGCAAAGGTGGCTGTTCCGCCGATGCTGTCGCAATCCAGTCGGACCGAATCGATCAGGGAGATCATTTTTTGGGCGGTTTCCGGGTGGGGGCACCGGGCAGGAGTTGCCTCCACTTTTTCAAGTGTGACCGTTTCCGGGTCCAGCGCCGGGCAACTCAGGTGCCCAACCCCGCAAACCCAGCCAATGATTCTCACGCCTACCTGGGCCAAAGCTTTTTTGGCGATTGCCCCGGCAGCCACCCTGCATATGGTTTCACGGGCACTGGAGCGACCTCCGCCACGGGGGTCCCTATGTCCATACTTTGCGTCCAGTGTGAAATCGGCATGCCCTGGTCTATATAAATTATTTATATTTCTATAGTCGTTGCTGCGCTGATCTGTGTTTCGAAATATTATGCTTATGGAAGTACCATCCGTTTTTCCGTTGTATGTTCCGGACCAGATTTCAGGGGCATCTGCTTCATTTCGCTGGGTGGTCAGTTTGGATTGGCCCGGCCTTCTCCTCTCCAGGTCGGGCAGCAAATCTGAAATATCCAGCGGTATTCCTGGCGGGCAGCCGTCCACCACGCAGACATAGCCCGGACCATGGCTTACCCCGGCCGTGGTGACTTTGAAAAGCGATCCAAAAGAATTTCCTGGCATGGTTCCCCGGGGTTGCTCGCATCCGATCTGATTCGGCTGAGGGGCAGCATGGAAAGGGCCAGCCTTTTGACTACCCATACAAAAAGAATCATACCCCCTTTTACGGCTTTCGTTCGGGTGGAATTGGTTTGAAAACTGATCTTTTGGGGCCGGAATAATGCAAACCGATTGCGGGGAAATCATTGATTTGCGCAGCGACA
>JAFMJU010000174.1 GCA_017853285.1 Gemmataceae bacterium | reverse complement strand
GGCCTTGTTCATCAGGGTGGCCGAGTCGATTGTGATTTTTCGTCCCATGCGCCAGGTGGGATGGGCCAGCGCCTGTTCGACGGTCACGGCACCGAGGTCGGACCTTTTGCGCCCCCGAAACGGCCCGCCACTACCCGTTAGCACTAGCTTTTCAACCCGGTGCAAGGATCCATCTTCTTGAAGCAGTTGAAATAATGCGCTATGCTCACTGTCTACCGGCAGGACATGGGCTCCCCTCCGTTTGGCCAAATCCAACACGAGGGGCCCCGCCAAAACCAGGGTCTCCTTGTTGGCCACCGCCACATCCTTGCCCGCCTCCAGCGCGGCCCAGGTGCTGTCGAGTCCAGCCGCCCCCACAATCGCGGAAACCACAAGGTCATGGCCGGGGCCGCCCACTTTTCGCGCCAAGGCGTCAGGCCCTACCACCAATTCGCACCCTGCTGGCAGGGCCGACCGGTCGAGGGCTCCCCCGGCGGCCTCATCGGTAATGGCCACCCAATCCGGCCGGTGGATGCGGGCTTGTTCCACCAAAAGCGCGGTGTTGGCATGCCCGGAAATGCCGGCCACTTGGATGTGGTCGGGAAGGTGTTTGGCCACATCCAGAGTGTTCACCCCGATCGTGCCGGTGGATCCCACGATGGCGATGCGCCTTGGCTTGGCAGGGGAATTGGCTCGGGCGGACGGGGGTTCGGGGACCGCGGCCGGGATGGGTGCGCTGGAATCCACTGCTTCTTGAAACCCCGACCGTGAAATCGCGGCAGGGCGGTTCCGTCCGCCATGGGCCGATCAAGCCACGATCTTAGTCCCGGCGGGACAACGCCAGCAAGCTGGAAAGGGGGGCGGGTTGTGCCTGTCAGGCCGGTGGCGACCGGTTCTTGCCTGCGGGTGGGGCTATGACATACTGAAGGAGAATTGAATCAGGACCGACTTCCGGCCGATTCGACCTTGGCGGGATTGGTTTGTCTTTCCCGCGATTGGCAGGCGGTTTCGAGTCATTTTTCCGGGTTTTTCCGATTCATTTCGGCGACCGGACATCAGGAGGCCGGGTTCATGGCAAAGGCCCAGGGCGACTTCACCGATCTGCTGGTGCGCGACAAGATCCTCAGCCCCGACCAGCTGGAAGAAGCCCGCTCCATGCAGGAGCAATCCGGCGCGAAATTGCAGGAAGTCCTGGTGAAACTGGGCTACTGCTCCATCGACCAGGCCATGAGGGCCTTCGCCGAGTTCAACAAGCTCGATTACATCGACCTGACAGACAAGACCATACCCGGCTCGGTGGTGGAGCTGGTTCCCGAGTCGATCGCCCGCGAGAACATCATTTTCCCGGTGGAAATGGACGGTTCGTCGCTGAAAATCGTGATGAGCGACCCCACCAACTACGAGACCATCACCAAGCTCCAGTTCATCCTCAACAAGGACATCCTCGCGGCCGTGGCGGCGCGCGAGCAGATCATCGACGCCATCAACCGCCACTACGGCCAGACGGAAACCGAGTCGGTCGACTCCATGCTGGCGGAGTTCACCGACACCGTCATCGACTTCACCGATACCGAACAGACCGCCGGCCGGGGCAACTCGGCGGACGCCAACGAAGGCGACGCCCCCATCATCCGCCTGGTGAACCTGATCATCCAGGAGGCTGTTAACGCCCGTGCCTCCGATATCCATATCGAGCCGTTCGCTGAGCGCATCCGGGTGCGGTACCGTATCGACGGCGTGCTGGTCGAGCGCGACAATCCGCCCCGCCGTCTGCTGGCCCCGCTCCTCTCCCGCCTCAAGATCATGGCCAACATGGACATCGCCGAGAAGCGGCGCTGCCAGGACGGGCGCATCAAGCTCTCCCTGTCGGGCAGGCATTACGACATGCGGGTCAGCATGTTGCCCACCTGCCATGGCCAGTCGTGCGTGATGCGCATCCTCGACCGCGGCAACATCAATGTCAGCATCAAGGATCTTGGCTTCAGCGAGCAGGACTACGCCCGTTTCAACAACATCATCAAGCGCCCCAACGGCATTTTCCTGGTGACCGGCCCCACCGGCTCGGGCAAGACCACCACGCTCTACTCCGCGCTCAACGAGATGAACCGGCCGGACAAGAAGATCATCACCGCCGAGGACCCGGTGGAATACTACCTGCCCGGCATCAACCAGGTGGAGGTGAAGCACCAGATCGGCCTGGATTTCGCCCGCATCATCCGCGCCATGTTGCGTCAGGCCCCCAACATCATCCTGGTGGGCGAGATCCGCGACCCGGAGACCGCCGAGATCGCCGTGCAGGCGTCACTCACCGGCCACTTGGTTTTCAGCACGCTGCACACCAACGACGCTCCCAGCGCCATCACGCGCCTGGTCGATATCGGCGTGCAACCGTTCCTGGTCGCCAGCTCGGTCATCGCCATCATGGCACAGCGTCTGGTGCGCATCGTCTGCACCAAGTGCAAAGCCCCCTATGAGCCGCCCGCCAAGGAAATCCGGGCCGCCTCCATCACGGCCGAGCAACTCAAGACCGCCAATTTCATGATGGGCAAGGGCTGCTCCAACTGCAACAACAAGGGCTATCGCGGTCGACGCGGCATCTTCGAAATGATGCGCATGAACGGGCCCCTGCGCGAGATGACCTTCCGTCGCGAGCCCACCCAGGCCATCCGCCGCGTGGCCCTCGCCAGCGGCATGACCAACCTGCTGTCCGATGGCATCAGCAAGGCGCTGCGGGGGCTCACCACCCTCGACGAGGTGCTCAGCACCTGCCATCACGACCCGTCGCACGATGCCCCGCCCCCCGAACAGCCCAAAAAGGACGCCAAGGAGCCGGCCAAGGCCGGAAAATAGCGGGTTGCGGCGCGGTTTTCTGTTGCTGGGCGCATCAAGTTGCCCATAATTTCAGGTAAGCCCGGCCCCTTGGCGAATCGTCAGGGCCGGCGAAGCAAGGACAAAGGGGAAGGGCGCCGGGGCCCTTCCGGGTGTTTTTTCCCTCAACCGACGGGTCAGGCGAAACATGGGTGTCAACGGCACCGTTCTCATCGACAAGCTCCTGCACACGGTCATCCAGCTCAAGGCGTCCGACTTGCACATCTCGGTCGGGCAGACCCCCCTGGTCCGCAAGTCGGGACGGATGCGGAAACTGGATGTCAAGGAACTCGATTCCGACGACACCATGGCGCTGATGAAGTCGATCACGCCCGACCGCAACCAGCAGGAGCTGCAGGAGCACGGCGGCACCGACTTCGCCATCGAGTTCGTCGACGGTTACCGTTTCCGCGTTGCGGTTTTCAAGCAGCGCGGCTCGGTGGGCATGGTGCTGCGGCGCATCCCCAGCCAGTTCCTCACCTTCGAGCAGATCGGCATGCCCGAGGCCATCAAGCGGTTGATCACCCGCCCGCGCGGCCTGCTGCTGGTGACCGGCCCCACCGGGTCGGGCAAGACCACCTCGCTGGCCAGCATGCTCAACTTCATCAACGACAACTACGACCGCCATGTCATCACGCTGGAAGACCCCATCGAGTACTTCCACAAGAACAAGAAGAGCCTGTTCAACCAGCGCGAGATCGGCGTGGATGTGGGCAGCTTCAAGGAGGGCATCCGCCGGGCACTGCGTATGGACCCCGACATGATCCTCGTGGGTGAAATGCGCGACCTCGAGACCATTCACGCCGCCATCGAGGCGGCGGAAACCGGTCACATCGTCTTCGGCACACTGCATACCAACTCGGCCAGCTCCACCATCAACCGTATCATCGACGTGTTCCCACAGGAGGCGCAGGACCAGATCCGCACCCAGCTATCCACCGCGCTCATCGGCGTGCTGTCGCAAACCCTCATGCCCAAGAAGCCGGAGGGGGTGGTGGCCGCCTACGAGATGATGGTGGTCACACCCGCCATCGCCAACCTGATCCGCGAGAACAAGACCTACCGCATCGACTCGTCCATCCAGACCGGGCGCAAGGACGGCATGTTCCTGATGGACGAAAGCCTGTTCAACCTGTGGAAGAACGGCATGTGCGACAAGGAAGAATGCCTCCTCAAGGCCCAAAAACCCTCCGAACTGGCGGCCCGCATCGCCATGGCGGAGAAAGGCCTCTTCGAGGATGAGGACGACGAAGTCACCGACTTCGAGGACGATGAGGACGACGACGATTGATCCAACTCAAGGCCGCATGGTCCCCCCAACCGGGCCATGCGGCCTTTCCCTTGGGAAAACCAAACAAATGGCGACCGGTTGAACCGGCCGCGGGTCGATGGAAGATGCAGGGCCCCTGCGCCCGGGAAAAGGCACCATGGCTGAACCGAACAATCCGCAAAACCCGCAGCAACCGCCCAGGCCGGCAGGTGCCGCCGGCCAGCCTGTCCAGCCCGGAGCCCCACGGCCAGCCCAACCGGCTGCCCCTAGGCCAGCAGGCGCCGCACCAGCCCAGCCCGGCGCTCCCCGGCCGGCCCAACCCGGCCAACCCGCCCAGCCCGGTATGAAACCCGTCGCCCCGGGGCCCAAGCCTGCCGCCCCCCAGGGGGTGAAGCCGCCCGGTCCAGCCGCGCCTGGCGCTCCCGCGGCCCCAAGGCCCACCCAACCCGGTCAAGCCGCTCAACCCGGCGTGAAGCCTGTCGCCCCGGGTCCCAAGCCGGCCGCCCCCCAAGGGGTGAAACCGGTCGCCCCAGGGCCCAAGCCCGCGGCTCCCCAGGGGGTGAAGCCCGCCGCCAAACCTGCCCAGACCGTTCTGGCCCCCACCAAGGCGGAAACGGCAGCCGAACGCGGCAAGCGCAAGCTGGGCCAGGTGCTCATCGACCTGGGCTTCATCGATGAGGACCAGCTCTGGGAACTGCTGGAGGAGGCGAAACAGCAGGGCAAGCAGATCGGCCAGGCGGTGGTGGACCGCGGCCTGATCAATTCAGAGCAACTGCTCCAGGCCCTGTCCGAGCAGCACGGCCTGAAGCTGGCTAATCTCAGCGAAACCAAGCCAACGCCCGAGGCGAAGGCCATCGTCCCGGAGACCATGGCCAACATCTACAAGATTCTCCCCCTAGCCTTCAAGGACCGCGTCCTCACCATCGTGGTCTCCGATCCGGCCAACGCCACCGCGGCCGACGATCTCCGCAACCTGCTTTCCCTCAACGAAGTCCAGGTGCAACTCGCCTCCCCTGAGGCGATGCAGGAGGCCCAAGCCAAGGCCTACAACACCACCAAGGAAGAAAGCGTCATCGATGTCATCAAGGAGCTGGAGACATCGGGCCAGTGGCAGGGCGGCGGTCGCGAGGCCAGCATCGACCTGGAAAGCGCGCTGGAAATGGCGGACAGCGCCCCGGTGCGCAAGCTCATCAACATGATCTTCCTGATGGGCATCCGCGACCGCGCCTCCGACATCCACTTCGAGCCGTTCGAGGAGGAATACCGCGTCCGCATGAAGGCGGACGGGGTGCTCTACGAGCTGGTTCCCCCGCCACGCCAATATGCCACCGCCATCTCCAGCCGTATCAAGGTCATGTCGAACCTCGACATCACCGAGAGGCGTCTGCCCCAGGACGGCCGCATCGAGCTGAATGTGGGCGGCAACCAGGTGGACATGCGCGTCTCGGTGCTGCCCACCATGTTTGGCGAGAGCATCGTCATCCGGATCCTCGACCGCACCTCGGTGAAGCTGGAACTCGACAAGATCGGCATGGCCCCCGAGATTCTCGAGCCCTTCAAGGAAGTCATCGAGAAACCCAACGGAATTATTCTGGTCACCGGGCCCACCGGTTCGGGCAAGACCACCACCCTCTACTCCGCCCTCAGCTACCTCAACAAGGTGGAGGACAAGATCATCACCACCGAGGACCCGGTGGAATACGAGATCGAGGGGCTGATACAGTGCCCCATCAACCACGAGATCGGCCTAACCTTTGCCAGCGCCCTCCGCGCCATCTTGAGGCAAGACCCCGACCGGATCCTGGTGGGCGAGATCCGCGACCTCGAGACCGCCCAGATCGCCGTGCAGGCCTCCCTGACCGGACACACGGTTTTCAGCACGCTGCACACCAACGATGCCCCCAGCACCATCACCCGCATGCGCGACATGGGCCTCGAGCCGTTCCTCATCACCGCCACGGTGGAAGCCGTTCTGGCGCAACGACTTGTGCGCACCATCTGCCAGAACTGCCGGGAGGAGTTCCGCCCCTCGGCCGAGATGCTGATCGAGCTCAACCTCACCCCCGAGCAGGTGGAGGGCAAGCCGTTCTTCTTCGGCAAGGGTTGCGACAAGTGCAACAACACGGGCTACAAGGGCCGCATGGGCCTGCACGAATTGATCATCGTCGATGACGACATCCGCGACGCCATCTCGGGCAGCCTGTCCACCGACGACCTGCGCGCCGTCTGCGAGAAAAAAGGCATGATTTCGCTGCGCGAATCGGGCATGCGGGCCATCCACAAGGGCAAGACCACCATAGACGAGGTGGTCCGCGAAACGGTGCTGGAGTCCAACTGACAGGGCGGGCTGGAACCGGGTCAAGGACCCGGCCCGGTGCCGGAAACCATTGCACCGCTGGCCCCCAACAGGCTACAAGACATAGACTTAGAGAGCTTTAGACGGGAGATTTCGGGCCATGCCAACCTACAAATACGAGGCGATGAACACCTCGGGCGGCGAGGTCAAGGACTCCATCGAGGCTGGCTCCGAGGAGGAAGCCCAGCAGAAAATCCGTCAAATGGGCTACTTTGTCACCAAGCTGACGGAGGTGGCCCAGAAGAAACAAAAGGGCAAGAAGGGCGCCAAGGCAGGCGGCAAGAAAAAGACCTTCACCCTGGGTGGCGTTTCCAGCAAGGCCCTGTGCACCTTCACCCGGCAGTTCTCCACCCTGCAAGACGCCGGCCTCCCGGTGCTGCGCAGCCTGAAGATCCTTGAGGGGCAGATGAAGCCCGGCGCGCTGAAGAACGCGCTCATGGATGTGGTGGAGGATGTCGAGTCGGGCACCACGCTGAGCGACGCCTTCGGCAAGCACCCCAAGGCCTTTGACCGTCTGTATGTGAACATGGTGAAGGCCGGCGAGGCCGGCGGCGCGCTGGAAGTCATCCTGCAGCGCCTGGCCGATTTCAAGGAAAAATCGCAGGGCCTGCAGCGCCGCATCACGGGCGCCATGGTCTACCCCGTGGTGGTCATCACCGTGGCGGTGGCCATCCTCAGCTTCATCATGATCTACATCATCCCGAAGTTCGAGAAGATCTTCCGGGATTTCCAGATGCCGCTGCCGGAACTGACCAAGTTCCTGATGAACACCTCGGCCTGGTTTGCCAAGTACTGGCTTGTGTTGCCCCTCATCCCGCTGGGCATCTACCTCACGCTGAAGCTGATCCGCCTCAACCGCATCGGCAATTACATCCTCGACAGGATGTACCTGTGGATCCCCATCATCGGGCCCCTGATCGAGAAGACGGCCATCGCCCGCACCATGCGCACGCTGGGCACCCTGGTCAGTTCGGGTGTGCCCATCCTCGAGGCGCTGTCCATCGTGCGCGAGACCTGCACCAACGCGGTCTTCGAGCGCATGTACCAGCGCATCTACGAGTCGATCCGCGAGGGTGAGACCATCGCCCAGCCGCTCCGCGAAAGCCGGATGGTGGACGACATGGTCACCAACATGATCGATGTGGGCGAGGAGACCGGCGACCTCGACAGCATGCTGTACAAGATCGCCGACATCTACGACGCCGAAGTGGATGTGATGGTGGAGGCCCTGCTCAGCCTGCTCGAGCCGATCATGATCGTGGTGCTGGGTGGCATCGTGGGCCTGATCGTCATCGCGTTGTTCATGCCGCTGCTCAGCTTGCTCGACAAACTGTCCGGCTAGGTTGCCACTCGGGGGAAAGCACCGGCACCGGCCGGTCTGAGTTCAAACAGGGTAGGGAAGGGGCCTGGCGTCCACGGGCCGCGCGAAGGGGGAGAACCAATTATGGCGCGCCTGCAAACCAAAACCCGGGTAAAGA